>JABJKH010000060.1 GCA_018660465.1 Rhodospirillaceae bacterium | reverse complement strand
GGTTTTCAAGACCAGTCCATTCAACCGCTCTGGCACCTCTCCAGCGGAAGTCTTCTAAACTGTGGTGGGGGCGACATCAACCGTCATTCGATTGAATTGGTAGAGTTTATTTGTCTATATGGCTCGAGGATCAGAAATCTTCTTCGTCATCATCCTCAGAAGACGGTAAGAAATCATCTTCAGAGCGCTTGCGCATGCTCTTAAGGAACGGGATTTTACCCATCCTGGCGAGGATGAACACGATACCCCCGATAAGGACCAAAATACCGATCGCAATACCAATCCAGACCCCGAGTCCAAGGCCCGCTTCTGCAGCCTGCTTTTTCGCTGCGGCTATTTCATCGGGGGTTGGTTTGCCCGCAGCGCGAGCTTTCATCTCTTTTTCAAGATCAGGAACTGCGAAGGCCTGGGTCTCTTTCTTGTCTTTATTCAAATCGACCATTTCAACTGGAACGTTGTAATTGACCTGGCCGAAGCAAAGGAGGGGGATTTCGTCAGTTGGAAGGGATTTTAGACCCACGACTGCCGCGATATGCAAAGTTCCCGGAGAAGGATTGTGATAGGCGAGCAAATCCTTCTTTCCAGTCCGTTGGAAAACAAAACCGACATTGTCTGTAAGTCCGTCATGATTGCTATCAATTGTGAAGATTCGACCTAGGTAATACGACGATTTACCGACTTCGTATTTTCCTTCACGCCAGACTTCTCCAAGCTGTATCTCGCACCGGGTGACCAAAGGACCCCCCATATTCATATTCTTTTGATCCTTACGATTGGTGCCGAAGGATTTATCACCGGGGCCCGAATCACGTGCTGGTGCCTTGGTCGATGTTGAAGGGGCACTTTGTCGCGGTTGCTGGGTCGGCAATTTAGGTTTAGTCGAGATGTGGGTTGTCGGGTAACCCTTAATTCGGCGGTTATTCCAAATTTCTAAGGGTTCTTTACAGGAATCCGACTTTCCCGTAACGGAGACAATCCCCATCCAATCGTTAATGACGACTTTGGGTTTTTCACCAGATTTACGGACATTGCTGAGAAGGGTTGAACATTTAACTACGGCCGAAATCGCGGGTGTGCTGGTAAATACGTACAACGCACACGTAAAACCAATTGCTGCCGTGTAAAAACCAGCCTGACGCAAGGTATTCATGATTCCCCCAACAAGAACGCAGTGTGTAATTTTCTTCTTTATTAACACCTATTTGTAAATACAAGCTAAACGTCTTGGGATAATTTACCGTATTTTTGTGAAGCCTCAATAATTACCAATCTATTATTATACGCTGATGATCCACGTAAGTGAATCCAATAAAAAAGGAGCACCTGTGTAAGGTGCCCCTTTTATTTTTTGCAGGATTGAGGAATTTAGGCGTCGAGTTTCAACAGTCGCGCCGCGTTCAGTCCACAAACCGATGCAACATCGTCCTCACTAAGCCCATCGACCTTGCCAACCAGACCTAAGGGGTCGGTTTCACCCATATCATAGGGAAAATCCGTACCCAAAAGGATATGGTCGGAACCATAGCGATTGATTAGATGCGATAACTGATCGGGTTCGAAGACCACGGTGTCGAAGAAGAGTTGCTGCATGTATTCGCCAGGAAGTTTGGAAATTTTGGTCTGGCAATCAGGCCGTAACGGGAAGGCGTGATCCATCCGCCCCGCATAAGCCGGCAAAAAGCCGCCGCCGTGGGCGAAACAAATTTTAAGCCCCGAGTGACGTTCCAAGGTGCCATCAAAAATCAAGTGACTGATGGCAATGCTGGTTTCCATGGGATGGCCAAGCAGGTTGATAAAATAGTGCTCGGTCAGTCGGTCTGGTTGTGTGAAGCCTTCTGGATGAACGAAGATAAGCACGTCCAACTCCACAGCCTTGGCAAAGAAGGGGTCTAAACGAGGGCTGGAGAGCTCTTCACCATTCACGTTGGTGGAGATGGCGACACCTTTCATGCCCAACTCCTTCACGCAATATTCCAACTCAGCAACTGCCATTTCGGTGTTTTGAAGGGGGACCGTACCAAGCGGGCACAAACGATCCGGGTTCTTGCTTTGAAGTTCGATCAACAGTTCGTTTGATTGACGGGAAATTTCGCGCCCGGTTTCAGAATCTGTCCAATAACAGAACTGATATGGCGGGACGGAGACAGCTTGAATGTCGATCCCGGCAGCATCCATGTCGGCTAATCGTTCGTTTAGGTCAGAGAACTTTGGGGCGAGGTCCTTGAGCTGTTGCTGGTTGGTTTCTTTGGTGATTTGACTGCCAAAGGCCAAAGCCAGGCGGCCGATTTTCTCAGCAGCTTCCTGAGTTTTGGATTTGATTTCCTGAAGCTCGGCATGGCAATGGATGTCAACAACCAAGGATTTCAGGCCATTACTGACCTGTTTGCCCGCAGCATGATCAGCATGCGGCGCGTGAGTTGCGCACTTAAAAAACATATTTGGTTATTCCTTTGATTAGATTGGATTTGTTTGTGTGCTGTTTAACCCCGTTATCAGCCTGAAATCAATAGCGCGCCTCGTCCGGTGACGGCCCCTATTTCCACGGCTTCGTGTAATCCCTCTGCCTCTGCCATGGGGCGAATATCGGTGACGATGGGCCATACTTTGCCATCGCGGACCAATTCTAGGCTTTCGATAATTTCAGCCCGCGTAACGTAGCGACTGCCAAGGATGTCCAATTCTTTGAGCAACATATCATGGGCATTAAGTTCAAACGTTTGTCCGGCCCCCCCAAGGGTCACGAAACGACCTTTGGGTGCGAGGGCTTGGATTGCCGGTTCTATTGTTTCTTTGAACGAGACGTAATCAATGGCAACGTCGATGCCTTTTCCATTCGTAAGGTCCATCAATGCTTCGACAGCGTTTCCGTCCGATGGATCAACACATTCATCGGCACCAGCGTCTTTGCAGGCCTGGAACTTGTCTGAGGCTATATCGACCGCGATTACCCGGGCCCCTGCCCATTTGGCCATCATGACTTGATGAATACCAAGCCCGCCACCCGCACCAAAGATGGCAACGGTATCGCGCCCTGTAACCTTGGCCCGTCTCAGTACTTTGTAAGGCGTGGCAATGGCGTCCATGACGACGCCAATTTCGGCTGGGTTTGATTTGTAGTCCAAGCCCTCTGGAAATTTTAGGAATAAATGCGCGGGTAGCTTGATGTATTCCGCATACCCACCGTCGCATTCTCGACCAATGTTACCGCCCGGATGTAAGCAAAGCGGCTCAAGATTGGCGTGACACATACGGCAATGACCACAGTTTAGGTAATAATAGCTGGTGACAGCGTCGCCGACCGCCAAACCTGTTACGCCCGCACCAACCTCGACGATTTCTGCGGTGATTTCATGGCCGATAATAATTGGGAACTTGGCGTCCATTCGGCCCGCCTTGACGTGCTGAATGGTTAGGCCTGAGCCACAGGCCAGGACTTTTGCAACGGCTTCGCCTGGACCTGGGGTTGGATCAGGTACTTCTTCCAACGAAAACGGTGTGTTTGGAGCGTGTAATACGAGAGCTTTCATTCTAATTTTTCCTGTTTTCGTTAATGCGTTACCGAAATCCTGTTGCTTCAAATCCATGAAGCGAGCACAATCATTCGATAAAAATAACCGCAATTATTAAATGATGCGGGTAATATTGGGGCGAGAAGGCACAATAATAAAAGCAAAAATGTTTGAACGTGCCGACTAAATTTGGGGGGTGAGCAGTCATACTGCTAGGCTTTCCGCCTCAATTTCAAGAGGACAGGGAGGAAGAACAGGGATGGCTGCCATCAATGTCACCGCGCCTTTTGACGGTTCGGAAATCGGTAAAGTTCAGAACTCTAACGCCGACGATATAGAGCGCGCGCTGGCCAAAGCGCATGCGCTTTTTCAAAATAGGGATGGCTGGATTCCCTTGCCGGAGCGGTTGGATATTTTACGTCGCACGGCGGAAATCATCAAAGAACGTCGCGAAGAACTTGCCCTTCAGGCCGCCCGCGAAGGCGGAAAACCCTTGGCCGATTCATTGGTTGAGTTAGACCGCGCGGCAGACGGCGTTGAAAACTGCGTCGAAGTCATGCGTGCTGAGGGCGGGGAAGTTATTCCCATGGGAATTAACCCTGCCTCCATGGGGCATGCAGCATTTACACAGCCCGAACCCATCGGGGTGGTCGTCGCTGTTAGCGCGTTTAACCATCCGTTTAATTTGATCGTCCATCAGGTTGCACCGGCTGTTGCAACAGGATGCCCGGTCATTGTGAAACCAGCAGAGGTAACGCCGCTGAGTTGTTTCTCCTTTGTCGAAATTTTGTATGAAGCCGGATTGCCGAAGGATTGGGCTCAGGTCGTGGTCCCTGAAAACCTTGATCTTTCAACCAAGTTGGTCACTGATCCCAGAAACGCTTTGTTTAGCTTTATCGGCAGTGCGCGAGTTGGTTGGATGTTACGGTCACAACTGGCACCCGGAACTCGGGCGGCGTTGGAACACGGCGGAGCCGCACCGGTAATTGTCGCCAAGGATGCTGACATGGCCGCCGCCATTCCCAGATTGGCCAAGGGCGGTTTTTACCACGGCGGTCAGGTTTGTGTGTCTGTACAACGTATTTTCGCCCATGCAGATATTGCGGAGGACCTCGCCGCAGCGCTTGCCGCTGAGGGCGATAAGATGAAGGTAGGTGACCCGACAGAAGCTGATACAGAAGTCGGGCCGCTGATTCGTACAGCAGAAGTAGACCGCGTGCATGATTGGGTCACGGCTGCGGTGGAGGGCGGTGCAAAGCTTATCAGTGGGGGCGAGCGCGTATCTGACAGCTGCTATAAACCAACGGTCTTATTCGACCCGCCGGGCGATGCTGAGGTCTCGCAAAAAGAAATCTTTGGACCGGTCATCTGCGTTTATCCGTACACAGACATGGATGAGGCGATTGATCGCGCCAATAGTTTGGACGTTGCATTCCAAGCAGCTGTTTTTACCAAGGACATGGATACCGCATTCAGGGCCTACAAACGCTTGGATGGAACCGCGATTATGGTCAACGATCATACCGCATTCAGGGTCGATTGGATGCCATTCGCAGGGGCTCGCCATTCAGGACACGGCGTTGGCGGTATCCCGCACACCATTCACGAAATGCAAATCCAGAAAATGATGGTTCTTCGCTCAGATGAGCTTTGAAGCAAAAACAAAAAATACAGGGAAGGGAATGTTATGAAAGCGTCTGATCTATTTGTTAAATGTCTCGAAAATGAAGGTGTTGAGCGGATTTTTGGTGTTCCTGGCGAAGAAAACGCCGACATGATGATTTCGTTGCTTGATAGTCCGATTGAATTCGTGCTGTGTCGTCACGAACAGTCTGCTGCTTTCATGGCGGATACCTACGGTCGTTTAACAGGTAAAGCCGGTGTTTGCTTGGCAACCTTAGGGCCCGGTGCAACGAACCTTGTCACAGGACTTGCTGACGCGAACATGGACCGCGCACCGGTTGTTGCGATTATTGGCCAAGGATCAACCAAACGCCTGCATAAAGAGAGCCATCAGAACATGGATTCCATCGCCATGATGGAACCGATCAGCAAATGGGCGCAGTCGATTTATGCTGCTGAAAACATTACTGAAGTCGTGCGAAAAGCCTTCAAAATTGCAGAAGCTGAAAAGCCGGGTGTTACGGTTATCGAATTGCCCGAAGACATTGCTAAGAAAGAAATTGGCGATCTTCCGATTACTCCAGCTGTGGTACGGCGTCCTGCGGCGGATCACAAAGCGGTCGTGGCTGCCGTCGATGCCATCATGGGGGCAAAGAACCCAATCATCCTGGCGGGCAATGGCGCCATCCGGAAACGGGCCGCGACCCAGCTTCAACGTTTGGCACATAACACCGGGATCGGCGTGGTTAACACCTTCATGGGGAAGGGGGCTTTGCCAATGACAGACGACCACTGCCTCTACACCATGGGTTTGGGCAGCGGCGATTATAATAATTTAGCCTTCGATGATGCTGATGTTGTGATTACGGTCGGCTATGATTTGGTCGAGTATTCGCCTGACGCATGGAACAGAAAGCCCGGCAAAACCATCGTTCATATGGATTTTCAGCCGGCCGAAGTCGATAAAGATTTCCAGGTTGCCGTCGATATTGTGTCTGATTTGGCGGATGCTCTCTGGCAGATTAACGAGGAACTTGAAAGGCGGGCGAAGGACAAGTTTCCCTTATTTGATATCTCCAGCCGGAAAAAGCTCCGTGATATCATGACCAAGGATTTTGAGGCTGAAAAGGATGATACCGGATTTCCGGTTAAGCCCCAGAAAATCCTTTGGGACGTGCGGCAATTTATGGGACCGAATGACATTGTTCTCTCAGACGTTGGCGCCCATAAAATGTGGATATCCCGTTATTATCAATGCATTGAGCCCAATACATGCCTGATCTCCAACGGTTTTTGCACCATGGGATTCGCCATGCCGGGAGCAATCGGCGCGAAGTATGCTTGTCCCGACCGCAAGGTCTTGTCGATCAGCGGCGATGCCGGGTTTATGATGAACGTACAGGAGCTAGAAACCGCCGTTCGCATGAAGCAGAACGTCGTCAGCATGGTTTGGGTCGATGGTGAATACGGCTTGATCAAATGGAAACAGCAAAACGGCTTTAATGGGAAGCATTCAGACTTGGCCTTCACCAATCCTGACTTCACCATGCTGGCAAATTCATTCGGCATGTGGGGCACGACGGTCGAAAGTGCTGACGGAGTAACGCCTGCCTTAGAAGAAGCTTTTGCTCAAGATGGGCCAGCGCTAATTGCTGTGCCTGTAGACTATGCGGAAAATATGAAGCTGACCGACAGATTAGGGAATGTATCGGTTGCGATGTAGTTGAATATGAGGGTCAGGGGGCGTATTTGGGAATATCAATCCAGAATGTGCTGCCCTTACCCTCGATACTTTCGAAGCCTATATGTCCGCCCATCTGCTCAATGATCTGTTTGCTGATGTAAAGCCCGATACCTGTACCTTCGATTTGTCCCGCTTCGCGGCCCAGACGCTCGAACGCTTTAAAGACGTTATCTTGCATATCCTTAGAGATACCTTTTCCCGTATCAGCGACACTGATGCGTAGCTTTTTATCATCTGGCTCTTCACTGGTTAGGGTAATTTTTCCGCCTGGGTGGTTATACTTAATGGCATTTGATATTAAATTTAGGAGAGTTTGTTTAAGACGCACCGGGTCTGTCCAAATGTCGGGAAGGGAGGTTTCGTTCGTTTGATCAATGAGTTCAATTTTACCTTCTTCGGCACGCAACCTCACTTGAGTCAGGCTATCTTCTATCACATCTTTCGCTGCGAATTTTCCCATGGAAACCAAAAGTTTTCCGGCCTCTATTTTACTGAGTTCGAGAACTTGGTCGATCAACTCCAAAAGATATTCACCGCTTTTAAGAATTTGATGAACTCTGTCTCTTTGAGAATCGTTAACCGGATTAACAGGGTCGTACTCCATCAGTTGAGCAAACCCCAAGACGGCATTCATTGGAGTTCGCAATTCGTGGCTCATGGAAGACAAAAATTCCGATTTGGCTAAATTGGCTTTTTCAGCTTCGACTTTGGCAACAAGGGCCTCTGATTCTCGGCGTTTCATGAGAGTTACGTCGATATGAAAATCAATCACACCTCCCGACTCAAGACGCCGCTTGCTGAGGCTGAACCACCGCCCATCGTCTAACTGATACTCGGCTCTAAAGGTGCTGACATCGTGCTCTGAAATTTTTTCTCTAATCCAGTCCTCAACGGGGACATCACCCGTTGGAATTTGCCCACTCTTAGCTATTAACCGAATAAAATCTTCGTAACTAAATCCTGGTGTCAGGGCTTCGGAAATAGGTCCTCGGATTCCTCGGTAATAGTCGTTGCAGTAGACGAATTTTTTGTTCGAATCCCAAAGAATGACCCCAACCCTAATATCATCCAAAGAGTTGAACAGGCTTTCCTGCATAAGAGTGCCCCGTTTATGAGACCTGACTTCATCGGTCTCATCTATAAGGGCACCGCGATAGCCTTGGAATTCTCCCTGTTCATCGAATACGGGATGCCCAGACATACGCAAGTCGCGCTTGTTAAGACCCTTACGATCTATTCTAAAATCATGAAAGGGCTCGTGGCTGTTCATAATGGAGCGAAGAACATCCCAATCAATTTCGGGATTGCGCAAAGAGACCTCCCAAGGCTTATTGCCGACAAGGTCTTTGACAGGAAAAATTAGCGCGCCAATGGGGGGAGAGAAATAAACATATCGGTGTTTTCGGTCCGTTTCCCAAAAACGATCACCAAGGACAGCACCATTATCAAGGTCGCTTTCACTGCCACTGGCATTTATCAGCAGTTGAGATGATTCAGCCTCATTAACTTGGCAGGCACTTGAATTATCGCCCTGATTTGATGGTGCGTTCATATGAAGCCCAAAATTAAATTATATCGAGGTCAATTAATTCGTAGATGTCTTAAGTTCGCAACTATACACCCGGGAAAATATCATCCCGATTAAAAATACTAAATTAAGTTAATGCTTATCGAGAGCGGGAGCAACAAGTACTAACTTACCACTTGGTACATGACCAAGAAATCAGTACTTATCGGCATCCCGCGTTAATATTTTTACGTTACATCTGGGTTCGGGGTTGGAAATTCATCTGGCCAATTGTCAATCAAAGTCTGCATGTACTGTTTGACGCGTGCAGGGTCTAGATTAACTGATCTCTTGATCTTATCGACCTCACCTTGAATCTCAAGTGGAACCCCAAGAGAATCCATGAACCTATTGTAAAAATTGAACAATCCACTCATCATCGTCAACTCAACCATTTCGGCTTCGCTGAATTGAGCGCGAACGGTTTCATAGACGTCATCGCGGGAACGAGCGGTGTTTTTAGTAACATGCTCAGCCCAAAGAATTGCCGCCTTTTCACGATCACTAAACAGATCAGACTCCATATAGTCGTCCGTTCCAATGACTTCGATTTGTTCGTCAGATATGCCTGCCGCTTGACCAAGCGACGTGTTGTGCGCAAATCAGTATTCGCAGCCGTTCACATGGGACGTTTTAACCACCACCATTTCTTTGAGCTTGGTGGTCAGGATGCTGCCAGCACCTTCGCGTTGCATTACCGCGTTAAAGGGAAGAAGTGTCATCAACACGAGCGGTGAATGCATCATCACGCGATAAGAATGGGGAACCCGCCCCAGCATGTCGACTGCCGCATCATAAACGGTTTTAGCCGTTGTATCGGCGATTTCTGTATCAAGCATTGTTAGTCTGTCCATTTGGGACTCTTCCTCCATTTTTCGGCTTATTTGTGCCTATTGTTCAAGTTCAAGTTCTTTGCGGACATCGTAAGATTCGACCGCACTTTCGACTTCATCGATATGTTCAATTGCCCACCCGCACAATACATTTAAAGGTTCGACGAGAGTCTTGCCTAAATCCGTCAGGGAATATTCCACTTTCGGCGGAATGACAGGGAAAACCTTGCGTTCAATCAATCCTGATCGTTCGAGTTCCCGGAGCGTTTGTGTCAGCATTTTCTGTGAAATATTTCCGATATCCCGCTTCAGCTGGGAATGACGCATGGTTTTCTTTGCCAAGCGACGGATTACCAGAACATTCCACTTATTTGAGAGACGTGTCAGCACTTTTTGGAACGGTCGAGAATCTGGAATGTCATGAATGGCCACCATAATCGAGTCCTCTTGCAATCTTGTATAACCAATGAAGGTTTTTAGTTCCTATCGATATTCTAATGAGTCTAAGTAGAAAATATTACCCTAAGGAACCAATTGGAGCATACAATACAATATTGTCTGTACTTGTCAATTTGTACGTGTAAGCGTAACGTCGTTTGATAAAATTAAATTGCGGGAGATTTTTCATGGCTCATTTACCAATAATTTCTGATGAAGATGCAGGGCCCGAGGCCAAGGTGCTTTTTGAACACAGCACAAAGATGTTTGGCCGGGTTGCGAATGCTGTTCGCGTTGCGTCTCATTCACCTAAATTATCGCAGGCAATCTTTGGGTTTCTAGTGGCCGCGTTACGCGAAGAGGTCACGGATATCTTGTCTGTCCGAACCAAGACGATGGTCATTTTGAAGACTTCGACACTCAATGGGTGCAAGTATTGAACAGGTCATAATGTAACGCTCGGTCGGGCGTTAGGCTTTGAAGAAGAACTGATCGCTGAAATTGAGGGCGATTATGAAAATTCGGATTTGTTCACTGCGGATGAGAAGGCAGCCATTAAGTGGGCCGAGGTGTTGACGGAAAAGACATACCGGGAAAATCCACAGGCTATGCCGGAACTAAAAAAGCACTTCAATGAAGCGCAGATCGTTGAAATATCAATGGTTTCTGGGTTTTTCAATTTCTGGAACAGATTTGCCGATGGTTTGCAAATCGACATTGAAGATGACCCAGTCATGAATTTATTCGCGAAATCTACCTCCGTTGATAAAGACGAATACGTCGACTTTATGCGGGACTGTTGGTGGAACGAAAAATAGGGGGCGCGTTATGGTGCAGGTGGATGAATTTCCCGACGATTTCCAAAAGGAATTTCGGGCACGGGTTATGCCGGAGTACGGTGATGCGGCGTTTGTTAAACCACCTGAATTGAAAGACTGTCGAGTCGCGCTGATATCAACCGCCGGCGTGCATCGGCGCGGCGACCGCCCCTTTACTCACGAGAGTGGTGATTATCGCATAATTGAAAAAGATCTCGCTGCCGAAGATTTCGTCATGAGCCACGTATCGACGAATTTCGATCGCTCAGGCTTTCAGCAAGACATCAACGTGGCTTTGCCGCTTGATCGATTGAACGAGCTAGCAGAAGAAGGGGTGATTGGATCGGTTGCGGATTATCACTACGCGTTCATGGGGGCGACACCTCCTGGTAAAATGAAGCCGAATATTGAGGAAATTAGCCGCACCTTGAAGAAGGATAACGTGACGGCAATTGTCCTCTGTCCCGTCTGACCGTCCTGCACGGGCGCCGTGGGCGGCCTTGGACATTTCTTAGAACGAGCAGGGTTCGC
>JABJKH010000059.1 GCA_018660465.1 Rhodospirillaceae bacterium | reverse complement strand
CCACGATCTGTGACCTGAGCAACGGCATCGCGTTTAAATTCTTCGGTGTATCGTATTGCGGACATAATCTTAAACTCCTTGCTTCATTTTTAAACTGCAAGGTGTCTACAAATCTAGGGGCTATTCATGGGGCGCATTTGTATGAATACTAGTTAAATTTAACCTGGGTGGTGTGAGGCAAAGGTGGTGTGGCGCAGAGGTCTCATCCATCAGGCGTCAATTTCAGTCAATCGGTTGATTGAAGGCCCCAATTTCAGCGCCCTACGCTATGACGACGTAATTTCTTTTCAATAATTTTGAGCGCCCCATCCGTGATTTGCCCGATTCGGGCATGAGAGGTTCCGTGAGGTTTTTATCACACCCTATATATAAAGTGCGATTTTACAGCATGGTGTCCAAATACCACCAAAATCAATAACTTTTGCTACCCCATATGCTACCCCAAGAAGGATAGCAGAGGTAGATATTCATACTAAGTCATTGAAAGTATTGGCGCGCCCGGGAAGACTCGAACTCCCAACCTCCTGATTCGTAGTCAGACGCTCTATCCAATTGAGCTACGGGCGCTTATCCAAATCCGTTAGAAAAGCTGTAAAAATTAACTGTTCTGTAGGAAAGGATGCGGACACTACTCCAGCGTATATCCGATGGCAAGGGCCTGGCCTGGGAAATTCCGATAATTTCGGATAGGGGAAATCGGTTCTTGTCGCGACGGAAGGCATTGATTAATATCTGGAAAATAAAACTTGGGGGTGGTATTCCTTTGCCGCAAAATTATAGCAAAAATATTGGCCACGCATTTAACTTCTTTCAAGGGCGGACTCGCGTCATGGCATTTACTAAGGTTCGAATGATCCTCCTGGGGGCTGTGGTCTTGCTGCCCGCATGTTCTTTTGACGACGATTCGTTTTGGCCGTCGTTAACTGGGGATGACCCAGCGGGACCAAAACCGCAAGTTACGGCTCAGAACGCACCGAAACAGGCACCCGCATCAGCAGCCCCGGTTACCCGGCGGCGTGCACCTATGCAAACGGCAGCGGCAGCGCAGCCGATTACAGCATCTTCTGCACCCAGAATGGCAGCGGCACCGCAGCCGCAGTTGGGAACAGGCCAGTTCAAACCTCAGCCGGTTTCTCAAGCCAAGGCGACAGGAACCTTCGTCGGCAAAAAAGTCGCCGAATTACGCAGCGAATTGCAGCGCTTGCAGGGCTCCGTTTCCAAACACAACATGGGTCTGCAGAAACTGCGTTCGGGAATGGTGCAAAATTCTCAGCGTTATCATGGAACCGTGGCGGCAATTAACGCCCGTCTGCAGGTCGGCACGACGCGCGGCAATCCCATCCTCATTCAACAGTTTAATAATGCGCAGACTGATTTGAACCGCATTAGCAAAGACATCGCAGCGATGAATAAACTGGCGACATCTATTTCCAGCGATTCAACCATGTCGCAATTCCTCTCTGAATCGACCCATGCCGCGTTCGGCGTGTCGGGGGCCGTGGACGAAGATCACCGCCAATTGGCGATCTTGGAAGATGAGGTTAATCGGACAGTCGTATTGATCGAGCGTTTAACCAAAGAAGTCGGTGACGATATCCGGCGTCAAAGCAATTACGTCGCGACCGAGCGCAGCAACATCAACGTGCTGTCGACTGGCATCCGTAATGGCGAAATCTTTGGGGCCAGCTTGGCTAATCGTGCTGGTGTATCTGGGGCGGCCTTAAATGGAAGCCCAGCCCGTGCTGCATCAACAAGCGGTCGTCGTCCCTTGGTTGTCATCCGCTTTGACCGCAGCAATGTGAAGTATCAGCAGGCAGTTTATAATGCCGTGAGCCAGGTTCTCGAACGTCGGCCCAATGCAGTATTCGACCTGGTCGCTGTTTCTCCAAACCGGGGTGGCCCAGCGAAGACCGCACTGAACGCCAATAAGTCACGGCGCCATGCAGAAGGTGTCCTTCGCTCCCTCGTCGAAATGGGTTTGCCGCCGAACCGGGTTGCCCTCTCCGGCAAAACGTCGGCGGGTGCCAAGACCAACGAAGTGCATATCTATATGCGCTGATGGCCCAAGCAACTGAGATGACTATTTCTGGAAACCGGCGCTCTCGAGCGTCGGTTTTCGTATGTGCGCCATGAAGGGTCTCTTGAAAACCGTTTCGTGGCAGGAGATCCATCTGGACATTCGCCTGCTCGTTGAACTGATCCCGCCGGATGTTGACTGGAAGGGAATGGTCGCCGTCAGCCGTGGCGGGCTGGTTCCGGCTGCTTTGCTGGCGCGAGAGATCGATCTGCGCCTCGTCGATACGCTTTGCATTCAAAGCTACGACGGGCGCGATCAGACCAGCCTGGAAATTCTCAAGCAACCGAGTGAAGCTGTTGCGGACGCGGGGCAGGGGTGGCTGCTGGTCGATGACATTGCAGACACCGGCGATACCCTGAAGGCGGCCCGAAAAATTCTCCCCCAGGCGCATTTTGCAACTGTCTATGCGAAGCCTGCTGGTGAAGACCTTGTTGACTCGGTCCTTCACGTGGTCAGCCAGGATACTTGGGTCGAATTTCCCTGGGAACAATCGCCAACACTTTAATTGGATATAAGGAGGCACGGTGATGAGTTTCCTAAAATTTTGGTTTATCGGTTTGGTTATGGCCGCACTCCTGACCAGCCCGGCTATTGCCGAACAACTTCCCGTCGAGCGGATTAAATTGCCGCCAGGATTTAAGATTGAAACCTATGCGCGGGTTCCTGGTGCGCGCTCGATCTCTATAGTGGAGAGCCTGAACCTCGCTTTCGTCGGCACCCGCGGCGATTCAGTTTACGCAATCCTGGACGCCAATAAGGACCGTCGTGCGGACCGGGTCATCCGCGTCAAAAGCGGGCTCAGGGTGCCCAATGGTATCGTCTGGCACGCGGGCTATCTTTATGTTGCCGAACAGCACCGCATCGTGCGCTTTAAGGCACCGGACCTGACCACCCTGGCCCTGGCCAAGCCGGAAGTCCTGTTCGATGCCCTGCCGGACCTCGGCCACCATGGCTGGCGCTATGCGGGCATGGGGCCGGACGGGATGCTGTACGTATCGGTCGGGGCGCCGTGCAACATATGCCGACTGGAAGGATTGACCGGCACCATCATTCGCATCAAACCCACAGGGGGGAAGCCGGAAATTTTCGCATCGGGTGTTCGTAATTCAGTCGGCTTCGACTTCCAACCCAACACTGGCGAGATGTACTTTACCGACAACGGTGCCGACGGCATGGGCGATGACAGCCCGCCAGACGAACTCAATCACGCGCCAAATAAAGGCCTGTGGTACGGCTACCCCTACTTCGGGGGCGGTCATGACAGAACACCTGATTTCAAAGGCCAAAAGCTGCCCCGCACACCAATCTTCCCCGTCGTCGAATTCGGCGCCCACGTCGCCTCCCTCGGCGTCCACTTCTACGAAGGCAGCATGTTTCCAAGCACCTACAAGAACGACGCCTTCGTCGTCCAACGCGGCTCCTGGAACCGCACCATCCCCCAAGGTTACCGCGTCATGCGCATCCGCTTTGATAAGGCAGGCAAAGTTTTAGGCAAACAAATTTTCGCCGACGGCTGGCTCGACAAACACGGTGAATACTGGGGACGGATTGTGGATGTGAAGGAACTGGGCGACGGGTCGCTACTGGTTTCAGACAATCACGCGAATGCGGTTTATCGGATAACTTATAAAAAGTAATTAGCCATAAATATTTTCCCATTAACCATAAAACTAGACTGAAATTTCATCCAAAATAGAATGGTTACGCTGGATACAAGATATTGACGTTCTGCCCGTCAACATACCTCATTTGGAAGAAATAGAGAAACATAACAAGAACACCTCTTGCAATTTATAGCATATAGCGATAGATTCAAAAGTGACGCCTGCCACAACTTTGGAGAGTCAGTGGCAGGCGTCTTTGTATTAACCACAGCATGAAAGAACGATACCATGGCTATTAGTAAAGATGACGTTGAGTGGGCTTGGAAACAAGGCCAAAAAGTTCGAGGCAAAGACGCCGACGTTTACCGGCGTGATGAGTCGGGAAATGAACTTTATAAGCCATCATACGGAAAGAACGGCGAAAAAAGTTGGGAAATAGATCATAGAAATCCTGTAGCTAAAGGTGGCACAGATCATCGACGTAACCTTCGCATCCTTCAATCAGATGAAAACAGGAAAAAGAGCGATAAGTACTAGTCCGCTTCAAATTTTGTTTCATCCTAATACGAAGGAAATAATACAATTCACGGTCGGTGAAGATATATGAGCATATTTGAGTTTAACTGTATCCGACTGTGAATTTTATCGCGCTTGGCGTCATTTCCTTTTTGTTCTTATTTAGGAACCATAGTCATGCAAAACTTCTATTTAGACCCTGCTCCACCAGAAGACCTAATGACCGCCGTTGGTAGAATCTCAAATTTATGGCAAATGATAGAAGCTCGTATAGAAGCAACGATATGGGGATTAGCAGAGCTATCAGCGGACCAAGGTCGGTCCATAACGTCGCATATGACATTTCCATTACGATGTGATGTTTTGAGAGCCCTATACCACACTCATTTCCGAGATAGTAAAGCGGACAAAGAACTTTCTAGGCTTATTGAGAAAAGAATTAAACCAGCAAGCACCATTCGACACCGCTACGCTCATGCTATGTGGTTAAAAGATGATTCGGGAAATTCTATTCTTTTAGAAAAAGATTCACGTGGCAAACCAGATGTTTCCCCTCGAACCATTACCGTAAAAGATTTAGGTGCCGAGGCACTAACAATATTTGCAGCTTATTTTCAAATATCCACTTATTTAAGTGGCTCTACTAATTATGATGCTGTAATTGACAGGCTATTTGAAGAGAACGAAACAGAATTTGGCGAACTAGAATTTCAAGACGATCTGATTCCTGTCGAACCATATTTACGTCCAACCGTTCCAGGTAAACCTCAATTCCTATCTCAAACCGCTGAGACCTAAGTTTAATAGCAATGGCCCGTCCAAATTCTTTTGGTGCCATACACCCATTCAGCCAAGTATATATAGGAAAAAATTCTTGTATTTTTGTGCCGATTTATGTACATTGAATATAGAACTAAACATGAACATATTTTAAAAATTTATTAATTAAGCGGTGGCTGTGATGCTGTTAGAAGAAACTCCATTATCCTTTGATGACGATGAAGAAATTTTTATTTTTCCCTGCGGCGATTTGTTTGCTGAGCGGGCTGCTGTTGCTCGGGAGATTATTTGGTTGGTGGTTCGGGGGGAGGTTTCGGTGGAGGCGCGAGAGCAGCGCGAGATTGGTCTTGAATTGGGCCGTGCGCTTCGGCGTCAGGCCGCTATAAAAAAACGGATTTTGCGGCGGGGGTGCTTGGTTGATCCGGACGCGCCGTTTTAAAATACCTTGGCAGCGACCAGTAACACGAAGGCATAACGCGCGGTTTTACCGAAACCCACGAAGGCGATAAACAGCCAGATATTAACCTTGAACATGCCGGCGACGAAGGTCAGCACGTCGCCGACGATGGGCAGCCATGCCAGGAACAACGACCACACGCCCCAGCGCTGAAACCAGCGGGTCGCGCGGTCGAGTTTTTTGCCTTTGAAGGGGAACCATTTTTTATCCTTGGACTTCAGCATCCAGCGCCCCAGTGCCCAATTGACAATAGCGCCTAAGGTGTTGCCTGCACTGGCTGCCAGCCATAGGAAGGCCCAGGATTTTGGGTCGGCGACATAGGCCGCGGTCAACATGACTTCGGACGAGACTGGGAAGACTGTCGCGGCTAAAAACGCGCCGCCGAAAAGTTCCCAGATGTGATCCAATGCTTCCCCCTAATCTCAGACTGAGACGTTGTCGATCAACCGTGCGCGCCCCAGCCACGCCGCCGCCAATACGCGCGCGGGCTGGCTGAGGTTTTCCAGGGGCAGGAGACTTTTCGCATCTCGCACAGTGACGTAGTCCACATTCCCAAAGCCGGATTTTGTCAGTGTGTCCGCGGCCCAAGTCTCTGTCTCTTTGATGTCTTCACCACTCCGTACCTTTTCCGCCACAGCTTCAATCGTGCGGTAGAGTGCAGGTGCTGCCCGACGTTCGGTGTCGGTCAAATAGGCGTTGCGGGAGGCCAGGGCGAGGCCGTCTTCTTCGCGCACCGTCGCCACCCCCTCAATCCGCACCGGGATATCCAGGTCAAGGGCCAGGCGTTTAATCACCTGAAGCTGCTGGTAATCTTTCTCGCCAAAGACCGCGACATCAGGGAGCGCTTGCAGCAACAGCTTTGTCACCACCGTCGCAACGCCGCCAAAAAACCCAGGACGATATTCCTCTTCCAAAATATCGCCGAGGCCAGAAACTTTGACCGTACTGCTATATCCTTCCGGATAGACTTCCGATGGATCAGGTGCAAACAACAGGTGTGCTCCTTCGTCGGCCAATAGGGCCGCGTCACGAGCTTCATCGCGGGGATAGGTTTCTAAATCTTCACCTTTGCCAAACTGTGTCGGATTGACGAACAGGGTGGCGACAGTCCGATCGCTCAGCGCCAAGGACCGGCGCACCAATGACAAATGCCCGTCATGCAGGCCGCCCATGGTCGGCACCAGGCCAATTTTATGACCGTCGGTGCGAAAATCACTGACCCGCCGACGAAGATCGGCAATTGTCCGAACCGTTTCGATGCCGCCAGGCATATTGTTACTTTTTAGGTTTTACGCCGAAGCAATGTTCGGCAGCGGGGAAGGTGCGAGCGCGGACTTCTTCGGCGTATTCTTTACCGGCGTCGCTGATCTGTTTGCCGAGTTCGGCGTAGCGCTTAACGAACTTGGGCGTGAAATCGCTGAACAGGCCGACCACGTCTTCGGTCACCAGTACTTGGCCATCGCACGCTGGTGAGGCACCAATGCCGATGGTCGGGATGGCAATCACTTCGGTAATTTTTTTTGCCAGGGGTTCAACGGTTCCCTCAATCACCACGGCAAACGCACCCGCTTCATCAACGGCTTTGGCGTCTGCCATGATGCGCTCGGCCTCGCGTTCTTCTTTACCATGCGACCGGAATCCCCCTGCCGTATTAACCGATTGGGGCAACAATCCGATGTGGCCCAGGACAGGAATACCGCGCTGGGTCAGGAACGCGATGGTCTCTGCCATTTCCACGCCGCCTTCGAGCTTTACGCCGGCACAGCGGGTTTCCTTCATCACCCGGGCCGCGTTCTCAAAAGCTTTTTCTTTTGATTCTTGATAGGATCCGAACGGCATGTCGACGATCACGCAGGCCTTCTTCGTGCCACGCATCACTGCACTGCCGTGGGCAATCATCATATCCAGGGTCACGCCGAGGGTGCTGTCCAGGCCGTACAGAACCATGCCTAAGCTGTCGCCAACCAATAGGAAATCCACATGATCGTCTAACAGAACGCCGGTCAAGCTGGTGTACGCCGTCAGGCTGACGATGGGTGTGCCGCCCTTCATCGCCCGGATGTCTGTTACGGACTTACGCTTGGCGAGTGCGTGTGTGCTCAAAGTTCTAATCTCCTGAAATGGCCCGGAACTCTATACGCCTCTCCGCCCCTGGCAAGTGAAATCATAGCCCAATCTTAGCCCAATCTTAGCCCAATCTTAGCCCAATCTTAGCCTAATCAGGGGGAAGCCGCCATAAAATCACCGCAAAAACCTATATAAACGGGTCCACATCTGGGTCGACCCGGTCTATAAACGTCTGGGAGTTTTGAGGAGAAAAGTATGTTGCATCGAATGAGGTCCAATTTTGGTCGGGCGACGGCCATCGGATTACTGCTGCTGACGGCGGCGTGTAACCACGGTTTGGACACGGTCGCGCCTGTGGCTGTAATTGAGCCTGCTCCTCAACCTGAAATAAAAAAAGCGCCTGTCGTTAAAATAGTGAAAAAGCCGGTTGCAAAGGCGAAACCTAAAATCGCTGAACCTGTGGTGGTTGTGAAACCGGAACCACCAGAAGAACCTAAGCCAGTTGAGGTCGTCGAGCTTCTCGACTCTCAAGCACCGGCAAAAGCCAAAACCCATATGATTTCAACAGCGAACCCTTTGGCGACGCGGGCTGGTCTGGAGATCTTGCGCAAAGGTGGCAGTGCCATTGATGCGGCTATTGCTGCAGAAATGGTTTTAACCTTGGTTGAACCGCAGTCGTCCGGCATTGGCGGCGGCGCGTATTTGCTGCATTTTGCGGCCAAAAGCGGGGCCATCGACGCTTATGACGGCCGCGAAACTGCCCCCGCGTCCGCGTTCCCAAAGATGTTTCAGGACAAAGATGGCAACCGGATCAAGCGCAAGCGGGCGCGCCTGTCCCCGCAAGCCATTGGTGTGCCTGGATTGTTGCGCATGCTGGAACTGGCGCACAAGAAAAATGGCAAGCTGCCTTGGGCGCAGTTGTTTGATCCGGCGATTAAGTTGGCGGAGGAAGGCTTTTTAATCTCGCCTCGGCTAAATAGCCTTGTGAAAAAGCATAAAGGGCTCCCTTTATTCGCAACATCGAAAGCCTATTTCTTTACCTCCGAAGGTGCTGCGAGACGGGTCGGGACAAGATTATTCAACCCCGCCCTGGGCAAAACATTCCGGATGATTGCGCGCGGCGGCGCGGATGTTTTCTATACCGGCGACATTGCCAAGGCCATCGTTGCCACCGTCAACAAGGACGGCAAGAACCCAGCCCCGATGACACTTAAGGATATGTCTAGTTACAAGGCGAAAAAGCTGGAAGCCGTGTGTTCGTTTTATCGGGCGTGGCTGGTCTGTGGCGCGCCGCCGTCAACGACAGGCGGCATCACGGTGTTGCAAATTCTTGGCATTCTGCAAAATTTTGATCTCGCCAAAATGGAGCCGGGGTCAGTAGATGCGGTTCATCTTATTTCAGAAGCGGCACGTTTGGCCTATGCTGACCGCGCGGCGTACATTGGGGATCCTGAATTTGTTAAAGTCCCCACGGCGGCGTTGCTTGATCCTGGCTATTTGGCAAAACGCGCAGGCCTGCTTTCTATGGATAAATCTCGCGGGCATGCCATCGCGGGCAATCCCAGCGCTGGAAAAACTGCTTGGCGGTGGGCGCCGGATTTGGAAGAACACGGCCTATCGACAACTCACCTGAGCGTCGTCGACAAAGATCGCAACGCTGTTTCCATGACGGCCAGCATTGCCACGGCCTTTGGGTCTGCGCGGATGGTTGGTGGTTTTATATTGAATAATCAACTGACCGATTTCTCGTTCAATCCGAAAAAGAATGGCAAACTGGTTGTCAATCGCGCCCAAGGCGGCAAGCGCCCGCGTAGTTCGATGTCGCCATCGTTGGTATTTGATGGCTCTGGCAAGTTGGTTCTGGCGATGGGGTCACCCGGCGGCATGCGGATTATTGGCTATGTTGCCCAGGCGCTTATTGCGGCCCTTGATTGGAAGATGAACGTTCAACAAGCCATCGATATGCCCCACTTCATCAACCGCAACCGGCGCGACACTGAGATTGAGAAGGGCTCCCCCTTGGAAGCGCTAAAACCGGCACTTGAAGCCCGGGGCCATCGTGTTGATGTGCACCGTATGACCAGCGGCTTACACGGTATTGCGGTGACTAAAGAGGGCCTTGAAGGCGGAGCCGACCCGCGCCGTGAGGGTATGGCCCTGGGCGACTGATTTAAGGGATTCCGTTCAGGTCCCAATCGTAGGCATGGTCTTCAATTTCCGTAATACCAGCCAAAGCTTTTTGTAACTCAGGGTTCGCGTATTTCTTAAGGTGCGTGATAACACCATTGTCAGTGTCGCCGAAATCCACCTTGTACCAATCGAAAATACTGGAAACATAAAGAGCGCCATCTTCAATCCGGACTCCGCGTGTATGATTGATATAGGTGCCGGCGGCAGCGCTCAAGAGTCGGTCTGTATTCGCAGCTGTATAGGCGTCTTTATTTAGGTTTGGACACCCGACAGCGGCGCAATTGACTGCGTAATGCACGCGATTATCCTGCCAGATCGGACGCAGTATTCGGTGTTCGATGTCATCCAAGCTGATGTCCCGGCCCTCTATCGTTACCAGTTTTTTTCCCCACGGCCCGGGCGCAAAAAATCCTGGTGAAATTTTAATGTCGAGAATGCTCTCGACCGGATAATGGTCCAAGACAACATTTACGGTCAGTGCATTGTAGAGATTGATCCAGTAGGCCCGCTGTTCGTTCTTGTTAAGGGTGCGGGGGGGTAATTGGGAGAGATATTTAATGTAGCCCGCCAGGTGCTGCTTTGCGCCCGATTGCACCTTCCCATAGGCAATCCGGTTTACGCCGTCGTTGGACGCGACCACGTGAGCGTCGAGAAATGTCTGCCAGTCTGTATGATCTACCGTGACTTGGGATTCTGGATTATGTGCCGTCCAAAACTTCCAAAGATCAGCATCCGGTGCCGCCTGGGATGTCAATGCCCAAACCATCACCAATACTCCCGTTGCGATTGCTAACAGATGCCGTATGGATTTATCTCCTGGGTTATACGACGGGGGAGGGATAGCCGGAACAACGTTCCGTTCGTATCGCTTCTGACGACGATGATATCACCGCCATGAGCTTGCAAGATATCACGGGCAATCACGAGGCCAAGGCCCGTCCCCCCGGCTTTAGTGGAGCCCGCAAAGGGTTCGAATAAATGAGCTCGGGCATCGGCGGGAAGCCCTGGGCCATTATCAGCAAAGTTTACCCACAAGCTAACGCCATCCGTTTCCGCAGAAATCCGAACCTGGGTTGCCCCTGCTTGATTTGCATTAAGAGCCAAGTTGCTAAATACCCGGAACAATTGTTGTCGGTCAGCTTCGACGTCTAATTCAAAGTCGACTTGGCTCAGCCATTTTAGTTTAGGGGGCTCTTCGCCTCCCAATGTCGGAAAGTCGTCTGACTGCATGGCCGCGCCAACTTCCGCCACCAATTCGCTAAAATGAAACAACGTCGGGGTGAGCGTTGGTTTGTCATCAGAAATAAAGGTCAGTGTTTGGCTGCAAATACTCACCGCCCTGGTTACCGCGTCATAGAGCCGTGGAGTGACTCGTTTAACCTCCGGATCATCAATGTTCGCGAGGCGATCAGAAGCCAGTACAGCCGTTGCCAAGGTATTACGAAGATCGTGATTCATCTTCGCCATTGCTGCTCCTAAGGCCGCAAGCCGCGTTTTTTGACGTAGTGCGAACCGAAGGCCGTTTTGCATGACTACGAGTTCTCGCTGAGCCACGCCGATTTCATCTGATCGCATAGTTGGAATGAGACTGGAACTCTCATCCTCTGGGCTGGCCCTGAACTTCATCATGCTTTCGGTGATGCGCCGCATTGGACGCACCATCAGCCATTGCAGCGATACGTAAACCAAAAATGCGACGATAAATGCAATCACGAGAGAGAGCAGTAAAATCCGACCAGAAAAGTCATACATAGACTCCCGCATCGGCGTTTCATCTAGAATAACTTCCATGAATACTTTTGGATTGCCATCCGGCACGCCGATGACCCGCATGACACGGTTTTCGTCCTGGAGCAGCGCTTGGAAGGCGTCGCGGATTAAGCTGTAGGAATTTCCTTCGCGCAGATCAAACATGACATCGACATTTGGCGGCATATCGCGGTCCAGCATCAACAGGCGCCGGGTATCGCCCTTGAGGACAATACCGTGAGTCCCTGTTTGCTCAAGCAGCCGCTGTTCCAATTCGTTCGCCAGCTTTTCACTCGGCCCCAAGGTTAGCGCCAAGGTCGCCAAGTGCGCCTTGGTGATGTGTTCTTCAAGGTAGGCTTTACGGTAGCGCGCGATGGACGGTGCATAGATCAAGACCTCAGCCACCATAACAAAGAAAATCGTCAAGATAAGAAGCCGAGCAGACAGGCTCGTTAGCACGGGGGTGGTTCTCGGCGTCGTTTCCAGCATCACAGAAGGATACACTAGCCAAAGCGACTGAGGAAACGAACAATCATCCGGGTTCGCTTGCTGAACAGCGAGGGGGTATAAAAACTGCCGGCTGCCCGTTTGCTAACTTCACCCAGAGTAGGATATGGGGCAATCATCCCGGCAACAGTTCCGATTTTGAGTTTATTGGCCATGGCCAGGACCCAGGTCTGGATCAGCTCACCTGCATGCGGCCCGACAATTCCCGCCCCCAAAATATGTCCCTTTGGCGTAACGATGGCTTTTATGAGACCGTCGGTCTGGGCTTCGGCGATGGCCCGGTCATTTTCCTTGAAGGGCCATGTCAGTACCTTGTGGTCCAGTCCTTGTGTTTTGGCTTCAGCTTCAGTAAGCCCCACCTGTGCCAGTTCTGGGTCTGCATAGGTCACCCAGGGGAGGGCACGGGTGTCAGATTTTGCAGGCAGACGAAACAGGGCATTGCGAATAACAATGCCGGCTTGGTATCCGGCATTATGGGTAAATTGTAGGCCACCGGTTACGTCGCCAATTGCAAAAACCTTTTTATTTGTGGTGCGCAGACGGGCATCAACGTGAATGCCTGCAGCGGTGTGTTCGATACCGGCTTCTTCAAGCCCGAGGCCTTGGACGTTCGCTTGACGTCCCGTGGCGATGAGCAGGTGCGAACCGACGATAGACTCTTCTTTGCCGTCTTTCTCAACAAACACGGTGACATCATCGCCGCTTTTTTCCAGGCGCACGACCTTCACACCCTCGCGGATGTCAACGCCTTGGCCCTGCAATCTTTGCCGTACAACATCAACTAAATCAGGGTCGTCCTTGGGCAGGATCGAAAACATTTCCAACACAGTGACAGCGCTTCCCAAGTTCCGAAACGCCTGCGCCATTTCTAGGCCGATGGGACCGCCGCCTACGACCAACAAGTGCCCGGGTCGTCGCTGTAATTCAAAAATTGTTTCGTTGGTTAAATAAGGGACATCTTCCAGTCCGGTAATCGGTGGCACCAAGGCCCTGGAACCGGTTGCAATTACAAAGCGCCGGGCGGTAATGCGCGCATCACCAGCTTTCACGGTGCGACGGTCTATAAACCGGCCTTCGGCTTGAATGACATTGACGCCCAGGCCTTCAAAGCGTTCTACAGAATCATTAGGTGCGATGGTGGCAATGGTGCCATGAACGTGCGCGTGAATTTTGTTCCAATCAATCTCAGGCTCGCTGGCAGCAATGCCAAAGCGCTCAGCATCGCGGACAGCTTCGGCGGCATGACCGGCGGCCAGGAGTGCTTTGGACGGAACGCAACCTGTATTTAGGCAATCGCCACCCATCTTATCTTTTTCGATTAGGACAGTATCCGATCCCATCTGCTGGGCACCGGCGGCGACAGATAGTCCCCCCGAGCCCGCGCCGATGACACAAATATCAGTCTTAATTTCTTGCGCCATCGCCTGATTGTCCCTGGGCCAGATCTTGGTTGCTCTTGGACTTGTATTTTTTATAGATGACAGGGATTAAAGATAAAAGCGCAAGCCCGACGAGGGCCCCCATAATTTTTGGCTCGAAAATCATGCTGAGGTTGGGGCGCTCTTCCAATTCGATAAGCTCATTTATGCCGCTGCCAACAACTGCGTAGACAAACGACCCCGGGATAATGCCCAGAAATGTGGCGATAAAAAAAGTTCGAAGCGGAACTCCTAAAAGCGCCGGGACCAAGTTCACCAGCCAAAACGGAAAAGCTGGGATCAGACGAAGCACCATTAGGTAACTGAAGGCGTTCTCTTGAAATCCATGTTCCATTTTTTGGATCGAGGGGCCGACCTTATCATGAAAATAATCACTAAGCGCATAGCGCGCGATGATAAATAAAAGGGATGCACCGATTGTTGCCGCAAAAACCACATACAATGTCGCCAGCCCAGCGCCAAAAATGAAGCCACCTGCCAATGTTAGCCAAACAGCCCCCGGTAGCGAAAAAGCGACCGCCGCGATATAAATCCCCATAAACGATAGGACCGTTAGAATTTGGTGCTGTGCATACCAAGTCATTAGTTCGTGACGGTACGACGCGATGGCCTCAAACGAGAGGAACCTATTCAAATCAAATACAAAAAAACAAACGATTGCCGCCAAGAGGACGCCCAACGGGAGTAACTTTTGTACCGACAATCCTTTTTGATCGGGCGGGGTTCCAGAAATCTCGCTCACACTAAACCTTCATTGCGTTGCAAATATCTCATCGATACAAGGGCGAAATACCTTCTGCATCTCTCTGAAAATAGCAGATAAATTTTTAACCAACTCCTTTTACCTATTGTATTTGTATGCGTGTCGTAAAGTCACCCCCAGTCACCATTCCGTGAGACCAGAAAAACGTGCGTCTCGAATTTCGAAACAACGTTGACTTATCCTAATCTAATCCCTATACACCGGGACCTTATTTTCACATGGGAGAGAGCCCGTGAAGCGTACTTTTCAGCCTAGCAACCTCGTCCGCAAGCGGAGACATGGTTTCCGTAAGCGTATGTCCACCGTCGGTGGGCGCAGAATTCTGTCGAACCGGCGATCCAAAGGCCGCAAGCGCCTATCCGCCTAGTGACACTGTGTCCGTCGTACAATCCCGGCAATCCCGGGCTATTACGCATTTGAAACGGCGCCCGGAATTTCTCCGAGTGGCTAAATCCAAACGCAAATGGGTGGCTCGGGGGTTAATTTTGCAAGCCCGAAATTCGATCTCTGCCGGTAGTGTCGAGGATGACGCAACTGAAGTCAGAGTTGGATTTACGGTTAGTAAAAAGGTGGGCAACGCCGTAAAACGGAATCGCGCTCGTAGGCGTCTGCGCGAAGCCGCACGCCAAGTTATGTCTGCCCACGCGAATCCCGGTTTTGACTACGTGATTATCGGACGCTACGCAACATTGGGGCGGCGGTTTGATGGCCTTTTGACAGATTTGGAAACAGCGCTCGAAAAAACCGGCTGTCACAGTTGATAATTCGGTGTCTACGCCCTATTAAAGCCCAGGTAAAAACTGAGGTTAACACACAGGCGGTTTAGAAAGTTGGCAGCGATGAAACTAATGGCACAATTATTTAGGATTTTGATCAGGGGCTATCAGCTTCTAATCACGCCTATATTGCCGGGGACGTGTCGCTATCATCCGACGTGTTCTCAGTATGCATTGGACTCAGTAGATCGGTTTGGTGCGATGCGCGGATCATGGCTTACGCTAAAGCGAGTATTGCGCTGTCACCCATGGGGTGCCCATGGCTACGACCCGGTTCCAGATGAACCAGTTTCAGAAGGGGCGGCCTCACCTCACGCTCGACACCTCACCCAATAATCAATAACCCATAAAGTAGTAGCCAAAAAGACACATGAGCGAAGACCATAAAAACTTGATTCTGGCGGCCGTCCTAACCGTCGCCATTCTTTTTGGCTGGCAGTCCTATGTCGATTCACAGCCCAAGCCTGAGCCACAACAGCAGGCGCAAGATCAGGCGCAACAGAAGGCGCCGGGAAGCGCCCCTGCTGCGGGCCAGAGCCAGATTCAAAGTACGACACCGCCCGTTGCCGGTGTGACGAACGCACCCGTTCCGGGCCAGTCCCCCGCCGTGTCCGCCGTCGTGCCGAGTGTTCCTGGCTCAGCGTCGACAACGGCGTCGATTGGCCAGATTAAAGAAACTCTTCTAGAAAATCGTCCGCACGTCAAAATTGAGGCGCCACGGTTGCGGGGCTCAATTTCTTTAATAGGCGCGCACTTGGACGATATTTCCTTTGTTGATTACCACGAGGAATTGGACCCAACGAGCCCAGAAATTTCATTTTTGCAACCGCGCGGCGTCCAAAACTCCTACTTCGCACAGTTCGGTTGGTCTGGTGGCCAAGGGGTTGGTGTTCCAAACGATGCGACAAAATGGACGGCTGATAGCAAGACCTTAACGCCAGAACGTCCTGTCACCCTGACCTGGAACAATGGCCAAGGCCTGGAATTCACGCGGACCATATCGATCGATAAAAATTATATGTTTGCCGTTACTCAAAAGGTCAAAAATACCGGCAAGGCGAACGCTACACTTTATCCCTACGGCTTAATATCTAGACAGAATACCCCGGAAACGAATGGTCTTTATATCCTGCATGAAGGCCCGATTGGTGTCTTTAACGGCCAGTTGCAAGAGATTGCCTACGACGACCTTCAGGAATCAAAATCTGTTTCCGAAACCACGACGGGTGGTTGGCTGGGTATTACTGACAAGTATTGGCTTACGGCGTTGATCCCGGATCAGAAAGCCAAGGTGAAGACCAACTTCATCCATCGCCTGACCAACAATATAGATAAGTACCAAGCGGATTTCCTGGGCAGCCGATTTGATATCGCTCCGGGCGCGACGGTCAATACCACCAGCCACATATTCATCGGTGCCAAGGAATTGTCGCAGTTGCAGGGTTATGAAGAAAAAATGAATATCCCGCTGTTTGACCGGGCGATTGATTTTGGTTGGTTGTATTTCCTAACCGAACCGATCTTCAAGGCGCTCATTTTTCTGAATAATCACGTGAACAACTATGGTCTGGCTATCCTTCTTCTAACGGTCGGGATCAAACTGGTGTTCTTCCCGCTGGCGAATAAGTCGTACCGGGCCATGGCTAAGATGAAAAAGCTGCAGCCTAAAATGTTGAAGCTGCGCGAACAGTTTGGCGAGGACAAGCAACGCCTGAATACGGAAATGATGGCGCTTTATAAGAAAGAAAAGGCGAACCCGGCGTCTGGGTGTCTGCCGGTTATTGTCCAAATTCCGGTATTCTTTGCGCTCTATAAAGTTTTGTTTGTCACCATCGAAATGCGCCACGCGCCGTTCTTTGGCTGGATTCATGATTTGTCAGCTCCCGACCCGACATCCATCTTAAACTTGTTTGGGTTGTTCCCGTGGGATCCCACGACATTTGCGCCCGACATTCTGAATATCGGTGTCTGGCCACTTCTCATGGGCCTGACCATGTTCCTGCAACAGAAATTAAACCCACAACCGCCCGACCCAATTCAGGCTAAAATCTTCATGTTTTTGCCGATTATGTTCACGTTCATGCTGGCGTCTTTCCCGGCAGGATTGGTGGTTTACTGGGCTTGGAACAATCTTTTGTCGATTGCCCAACAGTGGGTGATTATGAAAAAAGTGAATAAAACTTAATTCCAGAGGCTGCCCCCAAAAGGAAAGCGGTCATGGGTACACCTGAACAAAATCCTGACGAACCTAACCTAGAATACGGGCGACTGCTGTTTGCCCAGCCCTGTGAATTTATCATCGGCGTCGCCAACTTAGAACAGTTGCCGGCCACGGACCTGCCGGAGATTGCCTTCGCCGGACGCTCCAATGTTGGTAAATCTAGTTTGGTCAATGCGCTCACCGGGCGAAAAACCTTAGCCCGAACGTCTAATACCCCTGGCCGCACGCAGCAGATTAACCTGTTTACCTTGGATGATCGTTTGATGCTGGCGGATTTACCCGGCTACGGGTTCGCCAAGGCACCCAAGAAAGAGGTTGATCGCTGGATCCAAAATATGACCGGCTATTTGAGCGGACGCCAACCG
Source organism: Rhodospirillaceae bacterium (assembly GCA_018660465.1). Taxonomy (NCBI): domain Bacteria; kingdom Pseudomonadati; phylum Pseudomonadota; class Alphaproteobacteria; order Rhodospirillales; family Rhodospirillaceae; species Rhodospirillaceae bacterium. The sequence continues at coordinate 41,932 of JABJKH010000059.1, read as the reverse complement.
CTCAGACGGTGCTGTCTTCTGATTGATGCGCGCCACGGATTTAAAGCTTCTGACCGGGACGTTATGGAGATGTTGGATAAGGCAGCGGTCTCATATCAGGTCATACTGACGAAATGCGACAAAATTAAGCCTACGGCATTGAGCAATCTGGAGGAGGCAACTTTGGCTGAATTGGCCAAGCATCCTGCTGCCTTTCCAACATTGCACAAAACCAGCAGCGTATCGTCGGCAGGTATAGCAGAATTGCGAGCGGCCCTTGCGGAATTAGCTCTCTCACGTTAACAGAAGCCCCTGGCACGTTAACAGAAGCCCCTGGCACGTTAACAGAAGCCCCTGGCACGTTAACAGAAACCCTTGGCACGTTAACGATAAGAAAAGACGTATAGCGGATTATGAGATCATGACTGACGACAAAAATAAAATTGAGCAAGACTGGTTGGCGCAAGCGAATGTGCTTTCTAAAGCGTTGCCTTATATGCGGCGGTACGCGGGAGAAACCTTCGTCATAAAATATGGCGGCCATGCCATGGGTGACGATAGCCTAGCCGATCTTTTTGCTCGGGATATCGTTTTGCTGCGCCAGGTCGGCATTAATCCGGTGGTCGTGCATGGCGGCGGTCCTCAGATTGGTCAAATGCTTGACCGGCTAAAAATAAAAAGCGAATTCATTGATGGTCTTCGGGTCACCGACAAAGAAACCGTTGATGTGGTAGAGATGGTGTTGTCTGGATCAATCAATAAACAGGTCGTTGCGGCGATTAATGAAGCTGGTGGCTTCGCAGTCGGTCTTTCCGGCAAGGACGGAAATTTGATCAAGGCTGCACGGCTGAAACGCACCAAACGCGACCCGGATTCGAATATCGAAAAAATTCTCGACTTAGGCTTGGTGGGGGAACCCAGTGAAATTAATCCGCATATCTTAGACTTCTTTGAAGAATCCGATATCACGCCGGTTATTGCTCCGATTGGATGCGGATCCAAAGGAGAAACGCTCAACATTAACGCGGACACGGCGGCTGGCGCGATTGCCGGCGCTGTCATGGCGAAAAGACTTTTGATGCTGACCGATGTTAAAGGTGTTTTGGACAAGGATGGTGTGTTGATTCCAGAAATCACGGCTAAGGAAGCAAAAAGTTTGATTGCGGATGGCACCATTCACGGCGGAATGATTCCAAAGATAGAAACCTGCATCGCGGCTGTCGAAAACAATGTTGATGGGGCGGTGATTATTGATGGCCGGGTACCGCACGCCTTGTTGCTGGAATTGTTCACGGAACACGGGGCGGGTACGTTAATCACCGCGGACTAAATATACGCTACAGTCTCGTTAGAAAATCCAACTGCCATTCCATTAACTCGTCGCTCAGGGGAAATTCCTTCAGCGTGCGCCCCTTTAGGATGGCTTTACGGGGTATATCCAGCAGGGTCTGCTGCAGGTCGGCCGCAAGCTTCATTGAGAGCCCGGCTTTCCATACCACGGCGACGAGCCCCTTCCTACTTTGAACAGAAATCATTTTTTTTACGCCATCGCGGGGAATATTTGATAGATGGCTCAGCGCGGCGATAATAAACTCGGTCTCTCCATTCTTTATGCGTATTTTAAGCTCCGCCTCACCAAGCTTCCCGGCCTTCTGCAGGGCAGCAATTTCCTTAGATAATTTGTCGGTATTGGCAGCAGATTTAGGAGACAGGCCAGTATTTGTTAATTTACGGACATCCTTGCCGAGCCGTTTTCGGACTTCCTCTCGGACCGCATTGACCTCCTTCACATCAAGGTCATTGCGACGAATTACCTCATTCAATAAATGATCCGCGATGAAACTGGCCAGCCGAAATGCGGCACGGGGGGGCATTTCGGGTCTAACTGATAACGGTTTGTGCCAGGATTTGCGATTGGGTGCCTTGGAAATAATTTTATCCAGGGTCTCTTCGCGGATTTGCGTGTTTGAATTTGCCAACAGGTCGGAAATTGCCTCCGTATCGTCTTTGTCGACAACAGCATCAACAACAACCTCTGATACATGGGCGCGTCGAGAGATCGCGCCGAGCGCGCCTTTCACAAGATCACTAGAAATTATATCCAGAAGATCGTCATCGGTGAGTACCGGAGAAAATTCAAGCACCGGCTTGCAGACCGACAATTCCGCATCACGGGCCAAGCGATTGATAACGTCGGCCGGCGCGTGGGCGACGTCTTTCAAAGCCTCCGCCAGTACTTGGCGAACATGGGTAATTTGATCCCGCGCCAGTATCCGCATTGCGTCACTGGTCAGTTGGCTGACCTTTTCCTGTTCTTCTTTGGATAAATCAGGCAGCCGGCCAGCCAATTTAAGAGCCAATCCCTCGCGAACGCTTTGGCTCGTGTCGTCGGCAAGCAAAAGATCTGCTTGAATTGGTGTGGCTGGGTTCCTGGCAATTTCAGCGCGAACATCTGGCGACGGATCATCCGCCAGATAAAATAGAATTTCCGGTTTTATATCTTTCCGCGCAGCCACCTTACAGCGCACTTTGGGGTCCTCATGGCGCGCCAGTTCGCGAGTGGCTTCATAGGTCGCTGAATTTGCAGTGTTTTTTTTCGGTTTCTTCAATGTTCGACCAACTTACTCCTGATATCTAAACCTATTTCGCAACTCGCTTCGATCCGTTGTCAGAAAGGTTACTAAAAAACTCCAGTTGCCACGAAAGCGCATCGTCGTTTAATGGAAAATTGTCGCTGTCTGTAGAGCCAATAATATCACCCGGTGGAATGCGGGCCATTTTTTGCTGCAGGGCAAGTGCCAACTTCATTGGTAATTCGGCTTTCCAGCAGAGTGCTATAATGCCTTTTGCGCTTTGTTCTGCGAAAATTTTCCGAGCGACCTCCATGGGAATTCCGGACCGTGCAGTCAATGCTGCAATAACGAATTGTCCGTCACCAGCGCGTAATGCGTTGGCGACCACCTTGTAATCTAATTTTCCTGACTGGTGAAGGCGATTTGCCAAATTTTCAGGTATTTCACCTTCTAAGAATTTGAAGGAGGCAAGGTTAATATCTTCAACTGGTGTTGTCGCTGCGCCTTGCGGGTGTTCGACTTCGCCAAGCCGGTGGTGAACCACCCTTGTCACGGCGGACAAGGTGTCTTCATCGAAATCAGACCGGGACTGAAGTTGTTCCAAAAGATCGTTAGCGACAAATTGTGCCAATCGGCCTGCGGCGGTTGCAGACAACTTAGGCCGTGCGACCAGCGGGGCATGCCAAAGTTCGACATTTTCGGCCTGCTCGATGAGTCGATCCAAGGTCTCTTCTCGAATTTGAGCACTGGCGTTGCCGATCAGTTGCACAATAGCCTCTTCGTCGTTTGTCGCAACGATGGCGTCGGTGACGCTTTCTCCAACTGCCTGGCGTCGGGAAATCGATCCTAATCCACCGGCTGCAGGGCCGATGTGAATAATTTCCAGCAGGTCGTCATCGGTCAGAACAGGCGAAAATTCCAACACGGGACCGGCAACGTCTATTTCCGGATCCATGGCCAAACGTTTAATCACGTCGGGGGGCGCATTTGCGACGTCTTTTAGGGCCTCTGATAATACCATGCGAACGTGGGCAATTTGATCTTGGGCCAAATCTCTCAGTAAATCATGAGTTGTCTGGCGAATTTGGTTCTGTTCATCAGCGTTCAAGTTAGGTGCCAAGCGGGCAATTTTGGCTGCCAAGCAGGTTCGCACGCCCTCGTCGGCATCGGTAACCAAAAGCTCATTGGCTTGGTCCGGTGTGGCTTCGTTCTCGGCAATAGCACGTCGGACGTCGGGTGATGTGTCATCTGCCAAGAAATACAATATTTCAGATTTTATATCCGACCGTCGCGCTAAATCAGCACGAACCTTAGGGTCAGAGGCCCGTGCCAGTTCACGCGCTTGTTCGTAAGTGATGGGCTCATTTTTGCTTGCTGAATTCACGGCGTCTTAGCTCCAACCTGCAATTTTTTCCTTGATAGGTCATCACTCTCTATCAAGGGCCCTGCCATAATATACCCACCTTTGCCTTTGTTTTTGATCTCATACATCGCGTTATCGGCGCGGGCAACCAGTTGATCAATATGTTCATTTGTGGCCGGATCGTACAGGGCGACTCCCACCGACAATCCGAGTGGGTGCTCGTCATCACCCGAAAACTTATGCAACGATTTACTAGCATCTATTAAGTCCTTCGCGCGTTCTTCTGCGACATCAGCGTTGATACCATCAAGCCACATGGCAAATTCGTCGCCGCCTAAGCGGGCAATGACATCGCCGGGGCGTGAATGCTCCAATAGCATATCGCGCAGGAAATAAATGGCTTCATCGCCGCGTTGATGGCCGTGAATATCGTTGACCTTCTTAAAATTATCCATATCGACGTAAAACAGACATGCCAAATTTTCATTGTGGGCGAGGCGGGCAAGGCGACGGGGAATTTCTTCTTCAAAGAATGCGCGGCGGTTTAACAGGCCTGTCATGGCATCCGTCCGAGACAAATTAAGAATGTGCTCGTGATTGGTGATCTGTTCGTTGGCGATCCCCAATTGACTGGCAACATCAACAATAAGGATGTGCATGTCGTCGGCCCAGGTTCCTTGATCCGCTGGTTTCCAAATGCAAATCAGGCCGTTAGGGGAATGGCGATAGTGGGTGGCTGTCGCCAATACCTGCCATGCACCAATTTCCGTCTCTATAACCTCGCCTTCGTTTCCCAATTGCTCAATCACAGAGTTATTTTCGTTCTTGTCGCCGACATCACCGTATTCGGCGGCAACGATAAATTCTCCAGCTTCGTTTTGTCGAAAAATACTGCACCCTGCGGCAGATAGTCCGCGAGCGGTGGCAGCGGACGCCGCTGTGAGCATATTACTTGGGTCCAGTTCGTCACGGATGGTGCCAACAATATATCCTAAAAGCTGTTCGCGGTGGCGCGAACGGGTCAGGGCTGCTTCGCGTTCGCGGTCTTCGGTTACGTTTCGGCAAATGCCCCGGGTTCCCTGCCATGTGCTATCGGTCGTCGTTAGCGGCAGACTGGAAATCACCACGCAAGCAGCTGTTCCGTCAGCTTGGCGCATCCATAATTCCATATCCTCAATGCCAGTTTTGCTCAAAAACGGCAGAGGTGTGTAATCTTCGGCATTTATGACAAAATCTTCCGGGCGGTGTCCGACCAATTCGTCGGCAGGATAGCCGAGGGCACCCCGTGGTGAGACAAAAACAAAGGTGCCGTCAGCACCGATTTCCCAGGCAAAATCGCTAGAAATTTCGACTAAGTCTTTGAAACGCTGCCTTGATTCGACTAGGGCTGATCGTAGGTTTCGTTCCATGGTCTGATCGTTGGTCAAGACGATTAGTCCGTCCTCAGGGGTCCGCGGAATGACAGTTACGTCCAAAATCACGTCGCCCTTCGTGCCGCTTAGAATTACTGTACCCGACGTAATTCTAGCCGTGTCCAAGGCCTGATCCATCAAGGCAGATATTTCCGGCGCGAGACCTCTTTTCAGGAGTGCTTCGAGTCCCTGACCCTTTGCGTTGGCGCCTATGATGGCTTTCGCAGAATCAACGAGGATTGCCGCACCGGCATAATCTGAAACCAGGGCTTGTTCCGGCGGTTCTTCTGTTAGCTGTGGTGCTTCAGACCCAGTCATGAGGTCAGGCTCAGCCTTTCATTACGACCCAATTTATGTCCCAATATCCAGGGCTACTCTTAAAAATTAGACTTAAAACAATGTCTTCTATATTAGACATATTGGAGACACTCCTACTAGCCTTGAATTGGTAAAAATCTCGTGTATTCCCGTTGAATTATGAGAAATCCTTGCAACGATGTCAGGCAGTCCCCACTAATACTTCATGAATAAAAATTCTAACTCTGCTGAGCCGCAAATTGACGCTTGGGTGTTTGATCTGGATAACACCCTTTACCCTGCTTCGTGCAAACTGTTTACCCAGATTGATGACCGCATGCGTGAATTTATTGCCGATCTTTTAGGCTTAGAGCAAGATGAAGCCTATAAGGTCCAGAAAAAGTTTTTCAGGGAATATGGCACCACGCTTCGCGGTCTGATGGACGTCCATGGACTGCCCCCAGAAGAATTCCTGAATTACGTCCATGAAATTGACTTGAGCCCTGTTGATGCCAATCCGGCCTTAAATCGGGCGTTGGATGCCTTGCCTGGACGCAAAATCATTTTCACGAATGCGGATATTGGCCACGCGGATCGTGTCATGGAACGGCTCGGAATTGGCCATCACTTTGAAGCCGTGTTTGATATTGTGGCCGCGGATTATGTCCCAAAACCTAACCCGGATATTTACCAAGTTCTGTTGGACCGATACGAATTGGATCCAAAAAAATCAGTGATGGTCGAAGACATCGCCCGAAATCTAGAACCTGCGGCGGATTTGGGGATGACTACAGTTTGGATCAAGAGTGATTCACATTTCGGAAATTGGGGCGCGGATGGTGATTATATCCACCATATTACCGAAGATTTAGTCGATTGGCTGGAATCTTGGGCCAACGGCAAATAAATTGAACAGGTCGTTGGAGTTGACATAATTCCGCCCTCGCCGCATCTTCTCCAGCCTGAATTCTAGAGAGATCATTCTTCAACCCTAAATGAGCGATAGAACCGTATGAGCACCACCGATTTAGAATCCATCATCGACGCTGCCTGGGAGGCACGCGATACCATTAATCTTGATACCACCGGCGATGTTCGTGACGCGGTCGAGGCCGCCCTTGATCTGCTTGATTCGGGCGATGCCCGGGTTGCGGAAAAATCCAATGGCGACTGGAAAGTCAATCAGTGGCTCAAAAAGGCAGTCTTGCTGGCGTTCCGGTTAACGCCGACAGCGGCCATAGATGGCGGCCCTGGCGGCGCAAACTGGTTTGACAAATTACCGAGTAAGTTTGTCGGCTGGGGAGATGATGAGTTCACCAAAGCCGGCTTTCGCGCTGTGCCCTCAGCCGTTGTTCGGCGCTCCGCCTATATTGCCCCCGGTGTTGTGTTGATGCCGAGCTTCGTAAATTTAGGGGCCTATGTGGACGAAGGCACGATGATCGACACGTGGGCAACCGTCGGCAGCTGTGCTCAAATTGGCAAGAACTGTCATATTTCAGGCGGTGCTGGCATCGGCGGTGTGTTGGAGCCGTTGCAGGCCGAACCCGTCATTATCGGTGACAATTGCTTTGTCGGCGCACGTTCGGAAGTCGCCGAGGGTGTTATTGTCGAAGATGGTGCGGTTCTTTCAATGGGCGTCTATATCGGGGCCTCGACAAAGATCATCGACCGTGCAACCGGAGAAGTTCATTATGGTCGCGTGCCGGCCTATTCTGTGGTTGTGCCGGGAAACACGGGTGCCAAGCCCTTGCCGGATGGCACCATGGGGCCGAGCCTTTACTGTGCGGTCATCGTCAAACGGGTGGATGCGCAAACCCGTTCCAAAACTTCTGTAAATGACCTGTTGCGAGATTGATCGATACCATTGACCCTGTTGAACTGAGCCGCGCGCTCATCCGCTGTCCCAGTGTCACACCGGAAGATCAAGGGGCGCTGGGCATCGTGCAGGAAAGCTTAGAAAACCTAGGCTTTACATGCCATTCCCTGGCGTTTGAGGAAGACGGATTTCCGGAGGTCAAAAACCTATATGCGCGGATTGGAACAGGTGCGCCAAACTTTTGTTTTGCCGGTCATACAGATGTGGTTCCCGTCGTCGATTTAGGGGCTTGGACCCACGATCCATTTGCCGCTGACATTGATGAGGGACGGCTTTATGGCCGCGGTTCCGCCGATATGAAATCAGCTGTTGCGTGTTTCATTTCAGCATCGCAACGATTTTTGCAATCCAAGGGCGGCGACTTCAACGGATCGATCAGCCTGCTGATTACAGGTGATGAAGAAGGCGACGCGGTCAATGGCACGGTTAAAGTCCTGGATTGGCTCAAACAGCAGGGCGAAACACTTGATACGTGTCTCGTGGGCGAACCGACAAATCCTGAGACTTTGGGGGACATGGTAAAAATCGGCAGGCGTGGCAGCCTGAACGCGACCATCACCGTACACGGCTCTCCCGGCCACACCGGCTATCCTCACTTGGCCGACAATCCAATTCCACGTCTGATGAAAATGCTCACGCGCATTATCGAGACACCCTTGGACGAGGGTAACGAGCATTTTCAAGCGACGACAATTGCCATTTCCACTTTTGATGTCGGCAACCCAACCACCAACGTGATCCCTGGCACGGCCAAGGCGACTTTTAACATTAGATTCAATGACATGCATACAGGTGATGCGCTAAGGGTCTGGATTAAAGAACAATGCGATCACATCGGCGGGGCCTATGATTTAGAGATCACGGTGTCAGGCGAAAGTTTCCTAACACCACCAGGGCCGCTCAGCGATTTGATCCAGGGTGCGGTAAAAGAAGTGACCGGTAAGGTGCCGGAACTCAGCACCACGGGCGGCACATCGGATGCGCGGTTTATCAAGGACCATTGCCCGGTCGCCGAATTCGGTATGGCGGCTAAGACCATGCATAAGGTCGATGAAAACGTTTCAGTTTCCGATATTGGTGATCTAACGGAAATTTACAGTAAAATTCTGGACGGCTATTTCTCGCCATGATTTCGCTCAGGGAAATTGTTGTTTCCCTTTACGGCGCGTACCGCTTGGCATGGATGGATGCCAAAGCAGCAGCATATTTCGAAAATACGGATGAAGCCTTTTGGCGGTCGTTCTTTGCGGCAGTCCTGGTTCTGCCGTTTTACGGGGTCATTTTGACTGCGAAATATTCTGGGGACGCGGACCTATCCCACCCCTTCCGGTTCGTCACGGTTGAGATTTGTGCCTACATCATCGCCTGGGTCGCCTTTCCCTTAATGATGGTTTCAGTCGCGCGGCTGCTGAACCGGGGAGATAAATATTTTGGCTTTATCTGTGCCTATAACTGGGCGTCCGTGTTGCAAAACGCGGTCTACTTGCCGGTTGCCTATATGATGCTGATGGGCATACAGTCGGCGGCGCCACTCGGTCTCATAATCCTGGTTTGCTTGATGATTTATACTTGGTTCATCGCCAAGACCTTGCTTGAGATTGACGGAATTGCGGCGGCGGGGATTGTATTTATGGACCTGCTGATCAGCATATTGGTGACGACCTATGCCGATATTTTGATCATTAGAACCTAAAAGAAACCAAACGAAATCCATTTTAAGAATTCGCTCCAAAGGCCTTCCGTATAGGTGCTAAAGGCTTTCCATCCGAGATAAGCCAGAAAAATGGGTGTCGTAATAAATCCCACTGTCGTCAACAAAATCGCCGAAACACCCAAAAAGAATTCGCGCATGAACAGGGCGACCACAGCTGTAATCACCCCAAGGGGGCAAAAGATCAAACCACTGACAAGAATACTGCTGAGCCCGCAACTCACCGCAATGTAGCCAGCGACAGGCTTTTTCGGCGCGTCGGGTTCAGGCGTCGGCGTCGGGTTCAGGCTGAGTTCCATGTCGGTCATTATACACCACTTCGGTCAGGAAAAGTCCTCCGGCGGGTGCGGTTGGGCCTCCCGCCGTTCGGTCGCATGCTGCAAGGGCTTTTTCCAAGTCAGCCTTGGTCCATTTTCCCTCGCCGACAAGTTTTAGGGCGCCGACCAAATTTCGCACCTGATGATGCAGGAACGACCGCGCCCGCGCACGGATTTCAATGAGGTTACCATCCCGCGTTACCTGTAACACATCCAACGTCTTTACTGGAGATTTAGCCTGACACTTAACCGCCCGAAATGAAGTGAAATCGTGCTTCCCAAGCAACACTTGCGCCGCATCGTTCATGGCGTGAACATCAAGTGAGGCGATCACCCACCAGCATCGCCCCCTCTCTAATGCAGGTGGAACCCGCCGGTTAAAGATGCGATAGACATAGGCGCGTTCCCGGGCATCAAATCTTGCGTTGAATCCGTCTCGAACTTCCTCTGCCTGCAAGACTGAAATTGGTGCCGGTTTTATATGGAAGTTGATCGCGTCACGAACAGTATCGGAACCGAAATCATTCTCAATATCCACATGCGCGACCTGACCTAAAGCATGAACACCGGAGTCTGTCCGACCAGCCCCCTGTATAAGGACAGTTTCGCCGCTGAAGCCAAAAATGGCTTCTTCCAAGGCCTGTTGAATGGAGGGGCCATTATCCTGACGCTGCCAGCCAACATAGCGGGCGCCATCGTATTCAACAGTCAACTTATAGCGTGGCATCAGCTATCCTCACGCTAAAACAATGCCCGGGTCGAGGTCGTAGCCTCTCAAGAACGCCTCTGCATCTAACGGCCCTTTCCCAGGTCGTTGTGCTTTCGTAACATTCAACGCGTCCGTCCCGCAGGCAACGTTGAATCCATCGAGTACAGTTCCTGGCGCTCCGCTTCCTGGCGCAACTTCCGCCGCCAAGACCTTGATCCGTTCTCCTTGATGTTCGAACCAAACTCCCGGCCACGGATTAAGTGCACGAACGGACCGTTCAAGTTCTTCCGCCGGACGCGCCCAATCCAGGCGGCCTTCCTCGCGGCTTAGCTTAGCAGCATAGGTCACGCCCTCTTCTGGTTGCGGCACGGCAACAAGGCCCCCGCCGGGTAAATTCTCCAATGCTTCCACAGTCAGACGCGCGCTAAGAAGACAAAGTGTGTCATGCAATTCGGTTGCCGTTGTTGTCAGCGTGATGGGCACCGCTTCACGCAAAAGAACCCCGCCTGTATCCAGGCCTTCATCCATTTGCATGATGCTGACACCGGATTCTTTATCGCCAGCCATGATCGCCCGTTGGATTGGTGCGGCCCCCCGCCACCGGGGTAAAAGCGATGCATGCCCATTGATGCAGCCTAATCCTGGCGCGTCTAAAACCACCTTGGGCAGGATCAACCCATAGGCGACGACCACAGCAATATCTGCGTCTAAATCGGCAAAGTTCGCTTGCGCGTCCGCATCTTTCAAGGACACAGGGGTTCTCACTTCCAGCCCCTGTTCAGCGGCAAAGGCGTGGACGGGGCACGGGCGTTCCTTTTGCCCGCGACCTGCCGGACGCGGCGGTTGAGCATAGACAGCAGGCACGTCATGCCCTGCGTCCAGAATTGCCGTGAGCGTTGGCACAGCAAAGTCAGGGCTGCCCATGAATATCACGCGGAGACCCGCCATAGAGATAACCTTTGGTATTAGGCGTCTAGTTTCTTTGATTTCTGCAATTTGCGCAAAATCATTTTGCGCTTGAGCATACTGATGTGATCCACGAAAAGCACGCCGTCCAGATGATCAATTTCATGCTGTACGCATACTGCCAGAATACCATCGGCCTCAATTTCCTGCGGCTCGTTGTCGTAATCCAGGTATTTCACTTTGACCCGCTCAGGTCGCACCACATCGGCATAGTAGGTCGGCAGGGATAAACACCCTTCCTCATTCTCAATTTCTTCATCCGATGACCAGATCACTTCCGGATTGGCCAGTCTCATCGGGTTGGGATCTTCGTCCTTGGGAGCCACATCTAAGACGATGACCCGCTTGGTAACACCGATCTGCGGTGCCGCCAGCCCAATGCCATTGTGATCGTGCATGGAGTCCAGCATATCATCCATCAACGTACGAATGGTTTCATCAACCGAATCGACGGGTTCACTTTTTACTTTTAAGCGTGGATCAGGGGCGACAATGACGGGCAGTACGGCCATGGTTAATTTGTGCTTCCGGGTTGATTACAAAAGGAAATATGGTCCTTCCGTACCATTCGTCAAGGGTGCAGATTGCGTTTCAATTCTGCCTCGGGCAAGGTGGTTGCAAGAAAGGTCTTATATATGGATGCAACCACAGTTTTATTGAGTGTCGTTCTGGTCGCACTTGCGGGTGTTATTGTGTTGGTGTTGCGGGGTGAAAAGGCCCGTGCGGAGGGAACACATTACATTTCCCAACTGGCGCAAATTTCGGAAAAACTGACGACGTCTCAGGCGGTTCTGGCCGACCGGCTCAGCCAAACCCAGACGATGATGAACGAACGCCTGGATGCGGTTTCCAAGCGGGTTGGCGATGGCCTAAATGATCAGACAGAACGCACCGGGAAAACTCTAAAAGTTCTCCACGAGCGCTTGGCCGTAATCGATGCGGCACAAAAGAACCTGACCGATTTATCGAGCCAGGTGGTCGGGCTTCAGGATATTCTTTCGAATAAACAGGCCCGCGGCAGCTTCGGCGAAATCCAACTGCAGAACTTGATCGCAGATGCTCTACCCCAGAACGCCTATGAACTTCAGTCGACCCTATCCAACGGCAAGCGCGTGGATTGCCTGATCAAGCTGCCCAACCCGCCGGGCCCGGTGTGTGTGGATTCAAAGTTTCCCTTGGAAGGCTATCGCGCCTTACAAGACGCAACGGATGAAGACACCCGTGTCAAAGCGGCACGGTCTTTCGGTGCTGACGTTTTGAAACACGTAAAAGATATTTCAGATCGTTACATTATTGAGGGAGAGACAGCAGACTGGGCCTTGATGTTCCTGCCCTCGGATGCGGTCTACGGCGAAATTCACGCCAATTTCATCAAAGTCGTCGAAGAAGCCCATAAGCGTCACGTCGGCATTGTTTCCCCCAACACCATGATGGCGACATTGCAGACCATTCGCGCCGTGCTAAAAGATGCGCGCATGCGTGAGCAGGCTGGGTTCATCCAAATAGAGGTCGGTAAGATGATGGCCGATGTCGGGCGGTTGGATGATCGGGTTGGCAAGCTGCAACGTCATTTCGATCAGGCCCAGGAAGATGTTCGAAACATTCGCACGTCCACCGAAAAAATCGTACGGAAGGGCGGAATTATTACTGAGGCACCGTTGTCCGATTCCATTCCTGAAGAAGACTTGGCCCCTCTGCCGCCAAACGTCGAACGCCTAACATAGCTTTTAGACTGGCTTTCGGGCTTTCAGTGCCTGACTGAGCGTCCCCTCATCAAGGTAATCCAGCTCTCCCCCCATCGGCACACCGTGGGCGAGGCCGGAGATGCTGACGTTGCAATCGCTCAGTCGATCGGCGATGTAGTGGGCGGTGGTCTGACCATCGACAGTTGCATTGGTGGCCAGCACGACTTCTTTGATAACGTCGTCACTGGCGCGGGTCACCAGTCCGGGAATGTTTAGGTCCTCTGGCCCAACGCCATCCAATGCGGACAACGTTCCCCCCAACACATGATAGCGCCCCTTGAAGGCATGGGTGCGTTCCATGGCCCAAAGATCGGCGACGTCCTCGACGACGCAAATCACCGTGACGTCGCGTTTTGCATCTAGGCAAATTCCGCACGGGTCACGGGTGTCCACATTGCCGCAGGTGGTGCAGGTCAGAATATTTTCGGCTGCCTCGTTCAAGGCGCGCGCCAAAGGTTCCATCAGGGTGTCAGGCCGCTTGATCAGCGCCAATGCTGCGCGGCGGGCAGAGCGGGGGCCGAGCCCGGGCAAGCGGGCCAACAGTCCGATCAGATGATCAATATGGGAAAGCGGCTGCCTGTTCAAAGGTACCGACTCAGAAAGGCAGTTGCATGCCAGGAGGAAGTTCGATGCCGCCGGTTAGCTCCGACATTTTTTCCTTGGCGTGGGCATCGACTTTGGCTTTTGCATCGTTGATTGCGGCAACAATCAGGTCTTCCAGCATTTCGTTGTCGTCGCCCATTGCGGCCCTGTCGATCTTCACCGCGCGGGCCTCCGCTTTGCCATTCAATGTCACCGAAACCATACCAGCGCCGGACGAACCCGTCATTTCTGTTGCTGCCAATTGCTCCTGCATTTCAGCCATCTTGGACTGCATTTGCTGGGCTTGTTTCATCATCGCTCCAAGATTTTTCATGGGCGCTTCCTTGTTTGTTGTGCTTGGTGTTGTGACGCATGGTTGTATCGTGTGTATAACTGGCACGGGGAGAGACGCCATGCAACACCAGAGCCTTTTTGTCTTCGATATCGAAACCGTGCCGGACACCGACGCGGTGCCAAACCTGACCGGGTTCGACGATCCCGACATCGCTGCCCGGCGCGAAGAGTTGAACCGCTATCACCTGGAAATTACCGGCGGTAAAAATGCCTTTCCGCGTCAGCCCTTCCATAAAGTCGTGGCGATCAGTTTTTTGGAAGCCGAAATTGATCGGGAGGGCGATGGCGAGACGTATCTCTTGCGCGAGCTTCGGTCCGGCGGCGAAGCGGATTATTCGGAAGAAAAACTGGTGCAGGGATTTTTCTCATATTTCGAACGCCTCAAACCTCGCTTGGTCAGCTATAACGGTCGCACGTTTGATCTGCCGGTGCTGAAATACCGCGCCATGGCATATGGGATCCCTTCAAAATTCCTGCATAATTCCGGCGATAAATGGAACAGCTACACCAGCCGCTATTCATCGGACTGGCATTGCGACCTATTAGAAGTCCTGTCCGATTATGGTGCGTCGGCGCGCTGTAAACTCAACGAAGTCTGCGCAGTCATGGGCTTCCCGGGAAAATTCGGCGTCGACGGCTCTAAAGTTGCCGGCATGATCGACGAAGGCCGCGTGCAAGAGGTGCGTGATTATTGCGAAACAGATGTCCTAAACACCTATCTCGTCTACCTCCGCCACCAAATGCACACGGGGACATTAAGCCCAGAATCCTACAACCGCTGCATTGCCGATGTGATTACGTTGATTGAGACGACTAAAGACGAACAGCCCAATAGAGGGGAGTTTTTGACGGCCTGGGGGGAATCTTGTGGGAATGAGTTTACGGTTTAGGTGCTTTACTCAGCGTCCTTCGAGACGCGCTTAAATGAGCGCTCCTCAGGATGAGGTCTATTATTGAATTAAAAGAAAATCCTCATCCTGAGGAGGCTGCGAAGCAGCCGTCTCGAAGGACGTGGAGTTAAAGTCCAACTCTACTTCTTAGGCTTAGTCTCTCTCACCTCATCAATCGTCGCCCCTGGAAAGGTCTCTAAAATTTCCTTCACCAGCGGATGCTCGCGGGCTTCTGCTTTTGTTTTGGCGACGGCTTCGTTGACGTTTTGTTGTAGAGTGGGCTCTCCCGGTTGGTTAGAGACGGTGACGGCCCAGCGCTCGCCGGTGGTGTTGGTCAGGAATTCTCTGAGTTGGCCTGAGAGTTCCGGTGGTGCGTGATCAGTCGGGCGAATTTCAATCCGGCCTTTCTCAAAGCTCACCAGATGCACGTTGTTGATGAGGTTGGCGTGCAGGATGGCCTCTTTTTCCGCGTCGGCCAGGGCGACCACATCCAAGAAGGATTGCGGATTAGGCCGGGCATCGGGCTCAGGCTCAACTTGCGGGGCAACCTCCATAACGGTTTCAGGCGCTGCCGTCGCAAGTGCTGCACCTGGTTGATCGTTTGAGGGGGGTGAGGTGGCAATGGCCGATGTTTGAGGTGCCGGAGAAGAAGGTGCCGCCGGTGCAGGTGCGCTCCCCCCAGAATTTCCAAGCGACCCTTCCTTAATCGCCTTAATCGCGTCTGCTGGGGTCGGCAAATCAGCGGCATAGGCGAGGCGCACCAGCACCATTTCGGCGGCTTGTTCTGGGCGGGGGGCCATGCGGACTTCTCCCAAGCCCTTCATCAGCATCTGCCAGGCACGGGACAGGGCGGCCATGCTGAGGCCTTCGGCCATGATCTTGCCTTGGACCCTTTCGATTTCGGGAACACCCGGTTCGTCCGCAACACCGGGCACGATCTTGATGCGCGTGACCCAGTGAGTGATTTCCAACATGTCTTCCAGCAGGACCGCCGGGTCGGCCCCGGCGACATAAAGTGCTCCCATCATTTCCAGGGCTTCCGCAATCTCGCCCTTCATCACCGCTTCAATCAGCTCAAAGGTCTGGCTGCGGTCGGCGAGGCCCAACATGTCGCGAATGTGGTCGGCGGTAATCTCTCCATCAGCATTGTGGGCGATGGCTTGGTCGAGCAGGCTCAAGCCGTCCCGGACAGATCCATCGGCAGCGCGGGAGATCAGATGCACGGCCTCATCCGACAGGGCGGCACCTTCCTGGGTGATGATCGATTTAAAATGCGCAGACAACTGATCCATATCGATGCGCCGAAGATCGAAGCGCTGGCACCTGGATAAAACAGTCACCGGGATTTTGCCGATCTCTGTCGTGGCAAAAATAAATTTTACGTGCTCCGGGGGTTCTTCCAGGGTCTTCAATAACGCATTAAAAGCGTTCCTGGACAGCATGTGAACTTCGTCAATGATATAGACCTTGTAGCGCGCCGAGGTTGGTTTGTAGCGCACGCCCTCAATCAGTTCGCGGATGTCGTCAACGCCGGTGCGGCTGGCGGCGTCCATTTCCAGCACATCCATGTGCCGGTCTTGGTTGATGGCTTGGCATTGTTCGCACACGCCACAGGGATCGACTGTCGGGCCATCGCGACCTTCGCCATCACAATTCAAGGCGCGGGCGATGATGCGGGCAGTTGTGGTTTTACCGATGCCGCGCACGCCGGTCAGCACGAACGCATGCGCAAGGCGGCTCTGTTTGATCGCGTTGCTGAGGGTTTGGACCAGGGTTTCCTGGCCAATCAGGCCAGAGAAATCTGTCGGTCGATATTTGCGAGCCAGGACCTGGTAGGGGGCGTCTTCAGTGTTTTCTTGCTCGGTCATGACGCGCCATTAGCCCAAATATTTACAGTGGGGTGTGCAATGATTAGGTGGGAGACCGGACAAACGACCCAGGCCGAAACTCGTTACGGCTGCTTCCTTCCGGACCTGACCGGGTTGGCGAGAAGCCTGTCCGCCGCCGATCTCCCGCAGGGACTATAGCAGATCAGGGGGGAGTGGGTGCAAGACCGAAGACAAAATTCCGCCGGGGTTCGCCAATAAAATTCGTCATATACTATGACGGCCCCGGCGGTAGTTTCAGGGAGGAAGTCGTGTCTTGCGATGGGAGTTCAAAAAGCGGAGGCAAAGCTGGTGTAACTGGTGTGGTCGGCACTGCCGGTGGCGGGGTCGGAGCAGCTTTAGCGGCCGGAACTTCCTGGGGCTCAAAATCAACTGGATTTATCGGGAATTTGGCTTTCTGTATAAGCGGCTTTAAGGGCAAATTGACGTGGATGACGCCCGCCGTGCCGTAGAAAAAAGAAAGAAAGTTATCTTCAAATTCATAGCGCCCGTCACGGATGGCCACCAGTTCCAGTTCAGCGACTTGGTGCGGTTTCACGGTAACCCCGGTGATGCAGTCCAGCCGTTTTGCTTTACCATTGATGGCCACACGTGAAAGTGCGACCGAGCGAAAGAACTCACCAGCCTTAAAATTTCGGCTTTTGTCGTCGGCATTTTGGATGCGTAAGATGTAAGGTTTGTCCTTGGTTAGGCCGATTATCATTGGCGAGAATTCGCCTTGGCGGATACGAACATCAATGGTTCGGGCGTCTTTCCATTTAACCCGCTTCAGGTGCTTTTTTGCATCCGTAGAACACGCCGGGATCATGCCCTGTAACAGGGGGAATTTGGAAGCAAATTCCAAGGTACTCTCGTCCGTGCCGCAACCGGCAGCAACAACCAAGGTAACAACGATTAGCTTTGAATGCCGCAAGATCCTCAAGTGGCGGATCCCCCATTATGCGTTTAGTGACACGCGTTAGGTCCGGCACCCAGTAACCAGGACGAATATTTGATCGGAACCTAGCAATGTCAGGCCGCTGCACAAAGCAGATTACTGTGCACATTTCCACAGTTTCTTGTGGACAGGTGGCTTAGCGCGTTGATAGCAACCGTAGAAGTTATACCCATATATTTTTGGAGCCTGGTCCAGCTGACTCGCTTGCTTGATCGGGTCCGCTATGTCAGGTTCCCCGGCATGCAAAATAGACTTCATTACATGGGTGGAATCCTTAACCGGGTGACCACTGAACGGCGCAATAAGGATTGGGTTGCCGAACAGCTCGACCACGCAGAAACCCGCGTTCTGCCGGTGTGGCGTGAAAAGAATTTAATTGTTGGTGAAGAGGCCGAAGCCGTTATGGCGACGGGAGCGGAAGCCCGCGATGTGCTGGAGCGTGCGGGTCAAGTGGTGTTGCTGGGTGTGAACGATGGCATCGCTTATGTCGCCGCAGATTTATCCCACCACGAGGAAGAAGCCCTGGTTGATTTAAGCGGGCCGAGCATCTTCGTTGATCTACGCCAAGTTGGCCCAACCATGGAACGTCATCAGGCGACCCTATTAGCCTATGCCCGGGGAATTTCCTTTTGGCACAAGCGTCAGCGCTATTGCGGTGATTGTGGTTCTGAAACCGAGAGCCTACACGGCGGGCATATGCGCCAATGCCTGAACCCGGATTGTGCCCGCGAACATTTTCCGCGCACCGACCCGGCTGTGATTATGCTGGTGCACCGGGTGCGCGATGGCAAAGATTCGGTGATCATGGCGCATAAGCCGAATTTCCCGAAAGGCATCTATTCCATTCTGGCGGGGTTTGTTGATCCGGGTGAGAGTTTGGAAGAGGCGGTGATCCGTGAAGTCTATGAAGAATCAGGCCTTTATGTTGCCGACGTGAAATACCAGGGGTCTCAACCGTGGCCGTTTCCGGCGTCTCTAATGGTTGGATTTACAGCTCGCGCAACCACCGACGAGATCACACTTGAAGAAGAAGAACTGGAAGACGGGCGCTGGTTCACCCGCGAGGAACTTCGCGACTTCGATGCTGCCGGACGCAGGTTGGCGCGGACAGACTCCATCGCCCGAATTCTCATCGATGATTGGATCGCCGGGACGCTGCCAGTTTAAAACGACACTTAATCGTCTTCTTCAGAAATGCCGTTTTCTTGGCGGAACGGGTCGGCGGGGTAGACGCCCAGAATTTTTACTTCCTTGGTGAAGAAGCTAAGTTCTTCCAACGCCAATCGAACATTCCTGTGCTCAGGGTGGCCTTCGACATCCGCATAGAATTGCGCAGCACTAAAGTGGCCACCGATCAGATAGCTTTCCAGTTTGGTCATATTGACGCCATTGGTCGCAAATCCACCCATGGCTTTATAGAGTGCTGCCGGAACGTTGCGCACGTGAAAGACGAAGGTGGTCATCAAAGGCTTCGTATCAGGGCTGGGAAATTCTGCATCGCGGGCCATAATAATAAAGCGGGTTGTATTGTGTTCCGCATCTTCAATGTTGGCTCTGAGCGATTTAAGACCATTGATGTCCCCGGCAAGCTCAGAGGCAATCACGGCTTGGCTTTTATCGCCCTTGCCCGCAATTTCATTTGCAGCACCAGCTGTGTCGACGTGAACAACTGGCGTAACCCCTAATCCCTTAATCAAGTTTCGACATTGATTAAGTGCGTGAACATGGCTGTGGACATGGGTCAGTCCCGCGATATCTGCATCAGGCAGGCCGAGCAGGTGGTGGTTCACCCGTTGAAAGGTTTCCCCAATGATGTGCAGACCAGAGTCTGGCAACAAATGGTGGATATCCGCGACACGCCCAGCGACCGAGTTTTCAATCGGAATCATGCCGAGCCCGGCTTTGCCATCTCGAATTGCCGCGAAGGCGTCATCAAAAGTTCGGCACGGCAAAGGCTCCATGTCCGGATAAACATTCCGGCACGCAAGGTGCGAATAAGCGCCTGGTTCGCCTTGGAAGGCGATGGTGTTTGCCGCGTTCATTATCTTATTCCGTTTTTGCGAGCATCGTTCTCGCCCGTTCCAAATCGGCGGGAGTATCGACACCTAGGGGAACCGTGTCAACGAGGGCGGCATCAATGCGCATACCGTTTTCCAAAGCACGCAGCTGTTCGAGCCGTTCACGGCGTTCCAATACTCCGGGCGATAAGCTGACAAACCGGGTCAACACCTCACGCCTAAAACCATAAAGTCCGATGTGATGGTACAGCGGTCCGTCGCCGCTGGGGACCGTCTGGCGGCTGAAATAAAGCGCCCGGCCAAAGTTATTGCCCGGTGATAAACCAACAACGGCTTTGACCACATTAGGATTGGTTTTCTCGGAGTCTTCGGTAATTTCGCAGATCAACGTCGTGATATCGACCTCCGAATCTCCGAACGGCGGCACGGCTGCTTTTATGACGTCCGGGGAAATGGTCGGTAAATCGCCCTGCACGTTGATCACTGCATCGTGCTTTCCGTCCGGATCGACTGATTGCAAGGCTTCGAACACACGGTCAGAACCCGATTCGTGATCGGGCCTAGTCATAACAGCTGTGCCGCCAGCGCCCTGAACCGCATCGGCAACCTCCAGTTCTGAAACAGCCACCACCACGGGGCCAAGATCCGCTTCCATTGCACGTCGCCAAACATGAACGATCATCGGCTCACCGTGAATATCGGCCAACGGTTTGCCGGGCAGCCGCGTTGATGCCATGCGGGCTGGAACCAGTATCAGAGGATTTTTTGGTATGCTCATCGTCTCAAGTACCTTAAAATCACGAAAACATAGATGGCACCTTATACCTCAAGGCCAGAGTGGGAAAATCCATTTTTGATGGTATGGGGAAATCCATTTTAGATAACAGCATTGAACCTTGGGCCTGCTTCAGGCAAAATCTCGAAGGTTGGCGGTACGGTGCCGTTTAAAAGGGCGACGTTAAGGGGAATAGGCTGATGAAATATTCGTTTCTGGAACTGTTTGGCGCATCGTTACTGGTTTTTGGCTGGCTGGTGTTCGGCGCAAATACAATCGGTAATTATTTGGTGCCCGAAGCAAAAGCCGTTGCCTCAGGTGAATTTGCTGCCGCCGCGCCCAAGAAAGCCATGGCGAAAGGGAAGTCTGCTGCCGGTGGCAACGCGCTGACCCTATTGGCATCTGCCAGCGCCGATGGTGGCAAAAAAGCGTTTAAGAAATGCAAATCGTGCCATTCGACCAAAAAAGGCGGCAAGAACAAAGTCGGCCCAAATCTCTGGGGGGTTGTTGGTAAGGCTAAAGCCAGTGTAGCTGGATTCAAGTATTCCGGCGCGCTTAAAGGCCTTGGTGGCAATTGGTCGTATAAAGATTTGGATGCCTTCCTGACCAAACCAAAAGCCTTCGCCAAGGGCACCAAGATGACATTCGCGGGTGTGAAATCCCCAGCGGATCGGGCTGCATTGTTGGCCTACCTTCGCTCGTTGAGCGGTAGCCCGCAACCACTGCCATAAGCTTGTCTATTCCTTCTGACGACGGCGGCGCATTTCTAAAGGATGCGCTTACGCTTGCGCAATCAATGGCCGACGCGGCAGCGGCTGTGGTTATGCCGTATTACAAAAGCCGCATTCCCATCGATACGAAGGCTGATACCAGCCCAGTCACTGCAGCTGACCGGGAAGCCGAGGCCGTTATGCGTGCGCAAATTACGGCAACCTTTGCGGATCATGGCATATTTGGCGAAGAACACGGCCAAGAACGCATCGATGCGAAATATGTTTGGGTCCTGGACCCCATCGATGGAACAAAGTCGTTTGTAACAGGCAAACCCTTATTCGGAACCCTGATCGCACTTTTGGAAGACGGCGTGCCAATTCTCGGCATCATGGATAACCCCGCCTTGAAGGAACGTTGGGTGGGGTGTCGGGGAAGTGCGACGGCATTGAATGGGGAAGCGGTTGCGGGGGCTCGGCGTTGCGAGAGCTTAGGCGACGCATGGCTCTATACGACAACGCCTGAAATGTTTGAGGGTGCGGAAGACGTTGCCTTTCAACGTTTGGCGGGGTCGGTCTGTAATTCTGTTTATGGCGCAGACTGCTACGCCTATGGCCTGGTTGCTGATGGCCATGTGGACATTGTCTGCGAAGCAAACATGCAGCCCTACGATTATTGTGCGCTGGTGCCGATTGTCCAAGGTGCCGGCGGGGTTATGAGCAATTGGCGGGGCGAACCCTTAGGCTTGAACTCGGGCGGGACCGTGCTTGCGGCAGGAGATTCGGCTGCACATCAGGCGGCTTTGGCTTTATTATCGGTGTAATCTCTTCCAGTTCCACCCCGTAACACCCCGTAACTCCCTGTAAATTTCAGCCATATTTAGACACATTCCGAAACCTGGCGGCAAAATTGTCGCAACATTTCCCTTTTATACTGTTTCAATCGCAATCCTGGCTATGCCGGGAAAATAATGTGGAAAAGCATTTAAAAGGAGCGAATCGTCATGAGAGGACTAATTACGACATTATTCGTCGGGCTCTTCTTAGCGACGGCTGCGTTGCCCTCACAGGCAAATGCCCAGACCACCTGTTTCGATCGCGCGAAATTCACCAAAGAATTAGAAGTTCAACACGCCGAAAGCCCCATTCCCATGGGGCTTGCCAATACCGGTATGATGGTTGAAATCTTCGCGTCTACTAACGTAACCTTCACAATTCTTCTGACCCAGCCCGACGGCACGAGTTGTTTTGTTGCCGCCGGTGATTATTGGGAAAATTCACCCAAGCAGGTGGTCGGTCTTGGGTCTTAAGCGGCAATAACTCTGCCGTACGCTAAATTTATTCCAACGAATCAAACCCGAAGCGGTTCGTTCCTCATCCCGGCTCCCCAAGTTTATAAAACAAGGGGCCGGGATTAATTTTAGAGACTAAATTTCGCCACAAAATTGCTTAAATTTACCCTATAGCCTTGATCCGGTAAGGTGTGTGAACGCACTATCGGGAAAACCGCCGGAAAACCATAGGATGAATTCATGCGCGCCTTTGTAATTGCACTTCTCGTTTCTGGTATTTTCGTTCAGACTTCTCCCACATTGGCAGCTGGTGCCATCGATGGAGTAGAGGGCGTGCATGGGGTTGCGATGCACGGCACGCCTAAATACGGCCCCGATTTTAAACACTTCGAATACGCCAACCCTAACGCCCCCAAAGGCGGGACTCAAAAACTGTCTTCGGTTGGGACATATGACAATTTTAATGCTTTTATCGTGAAAGGCGTCTCGGCGGCTGGAATTAGTGATTTGTACGACACACTGATGACCAGTTCCAACGACGAAGCATTTTCCCAATATGGCTTGCTGGCTGAAAAAATTCACATGCCGAAGGACCGATCTTGGGTCGGCTTTACGCTTCGTGCGGGAGCCCGCTGGCACGACGGCAAGCCGATCACACCCGAAGATGTCATTTTCAGCATCAATATACTCAAAACCAAGGGCACGCCGGGGTATCGATTTTATTACCGGAATGTTGCCAAGGCAGAAAAAGTCGGCCCGCGTCAGGTTAAATTTACCTTCTCCGGCGGCGAAAATAGGGAACTGCCGCTTATCGTCGGCCAGTTTCCAATCCTGCCCAAACATTACTGGGCGACGCGGAACTTTGAGAAGACCACCTTGGAGCCTCCACTCGGCAGCGGGCCCTATAAAATTAAATCCTTCGAAGCGGGTCGATCGGTTACCTATGAGCGGGTGAAGGATTACTGGGCCCGGGATGTGCCAGCAAAACGCGGTGCCTATAACCCGGATATAATTCGCTATGATTATTACCGCGATGCAACGGTCGCGCTGGAGGCTTTTAAGGCGGGCGAATACGATTTTCGCCAGGAAAATGTTTCTAAGAACTGGGCTACAGCCTACGACATTCCACAAATTCGCGACGGTGTGATTAAGAAAGAACAAATTCGGCACTACAGCCCAACAGGCATGCAGTCGTTCGTTTACAACATGCGCCGGAACCTTTTCCAAGATGCCCGTGTCCGCCAAGCCCTCGCCTATGCCTTCGATTTTGAATGGACGAACAAAAATTTGTTCTATGGCCAATACACCCGGTCTCACAGTTATTTCTCGAATTCGGAATTGGCAGCCGATAAATTACCGGGACCAGAGGAATTGAAGATCTTAGAGCCCTTCCGTGGAAAAGTGCCGGACAGCGTATTTACCAAGGTCTATCGTGCGCCGAAAAATGATGGATCAGGCAACATCCGCCGGAACCTGCGCACCGCAATTCGGCTCTTGAAGCAGGCGGGCTGGATCTTCAAGGACCGCAAACTTATCAATGCCAAAACCGGCAAGCCGTTTCAGTTTAAAATACTGCTGGCCCAACCCACCTGGGAACGGATTGTTCTGCCCTTCATCCGGAATTTAAAACGCATGGGGATTACCGCGACGGTTCGCACCGTTGATACGGCGCAATACCAAAAACGGATGGAGACGTTTGATTACGATATGATCGTCGGTGTCTGGGGTCAGTCATTATCGCCCGGTAACGAGCAACGAAATTACTGGGGAACGGCGTCGGCCAAGCGTGAAGGCAGCCGAAATTTTGTCGGTATTCAAAATCCTGTTCTTGATGAGCTTATCAAACTGGTGATTGCAGCACCGGATCGCAAAAGCTTGATTATGAGAACGCGCGCGCTGGATCGTGTCTTGCTCTGGAACTATTACGTCGTGCCGCATTGGCATATTCAAAGCTTCCGCGTTGCCTATTGGGATAAATTCAGCCGCCCTAAAATCGCGCCTAAATATGCACTCGGATTTGACTATTGGTGGATCGATGCGACAAAGGCATCTGCCGTCAACGCCCGCCAAACAAAGAAATAAGACTCCATGCTCGCATATATCATTCGCCGTTTGTTGCTGATCATTCCGACCCTGTTCGGCATCATGGTGATTAACTTCATCATTGTTCAGGGCGCGCCCGGTGGCCCCGTGGAACAGATGATCGCCAAAATAAAAGGGACAGCTGTGGATGCGACCAGCCGCTTCACCGGCGCTGGCGAAGGCGAAACGGCAGGAGCTGGGAACGCCTCTGCCCGGGGCGCCGGAGACACCAGCGGGGTTGCGTCTAAGTACCGGGGGTCACGTGGCTTGGAGCCTGAACTGATCAAACAAATTGAAAAGATGTATGGCTTTGATAAGCCCCCCCTTGAACGCTTTGTTAAAATGATCGGCGACTACGCGACATTCGATTTCGGCGATAGTTTTTTCCGCGACCGAAAGGTCATTGACTTGGTCATCGACAAGATGCCGGTGTCGATCAGCCTCGGCCTTTGGACGACGCTATTGGTCTATATGATTTCAATTCCGTTAGGAGTCGCCAAGGCCATCAGAGACGGCACAAAGTTTGATATATGGACCAGCAGCGCGGTCATTGTCGGCTATTCAATTCCCGGATTTTTGTTTGCTATTTTATTGGTCATTGTATTTGCAGGTGGAAGCTTCCTGGACTGGTTCCCCTTGCGGGGACTGACGTCACCCAATTGGGAATCCATGGGCTGGTTTGATAAAACCCTGGACTATCTTTGGCACATCACCTTGCCAGTTTTGGCGTTGGTGATTGGTGCCTTTGCCGGACTGACCATGCTGACCAAGAATTCGTTTTTGGATCAGATCAACATGCAGTATGTGACGACGGCGCGGGCCAAAGGCCTGACCCAAAATAAAGTTCTCTACGGGCATGTTTTTCGCAATGCCATGCTGATTGTCATCGCCGGGTTCCCGAGCGCATTCATCGGCATCCTATTCACGGGCGCTTTGTTGGTCGAAGTTATTTTCTCGCTCGATGGATTGGGGCTGTTGGGATTCGAAGCCGTTCTCGGTCGTGATTACCCGGTCATGTTTGGCACGCTATTTTTCTTTACGTTGTTGGGTCTACTGATGAACTTGATCGGCGATGTGATGTATCACGTGATTGATCCGCGCATCGATTTCGAAGGCCGGAGCGTATAGAGCCATGGCTAGAACGGTAAGCCCCCTTAATGCCCGACGACTGGCTAACTTCAAAGCCAACCGGCGTGGTTTTTTCTCGCTCTGGATATTTTTGGCGTTGTTTATCCCAACCCTGTTCGCCGAATTCATCGCCAACGATAAACCACTGCTGGTGAAGTTTGAGGGGAGTTATTTTGTTCCCGTTGTCGTTGACTATGCAGAGACCACTTTCGGCGGCGATTTTCCAACCTCTGCCGATTACCGCGACCCCTTCATTGCTGAAAAAATAAACAAGAACGGCTGGATGATCTGGACGCCAGTTCGATATTCCTACGACACTATCAATTACGAACTCCCCGTTCCGGCCCCGGCCCCGCCGAGCGCAGAAAATTGGCTCGGCACGGATGACCAAGGCCGCGACGTGGTTGCGCGGATGATTTATGGGTTTCGAATATCCGTTCTGTTTGGTCTAACGCTGACGATCCTAAGCTCCATCATTGGCATCGCAGCAGGTGCGGTCCAAGGGTATTTCGGCGGCATGACAGACCTTCTATTTCAGAGGTTTATTGAAATTTGGGGCGGTCTGCCGACGCTGTTTTTATTGATCATATTGGCCAGCATCGTGGAGCCAAATTTTTGGTGGCTGCTCGGATTAATGTTGTTGTTCAGTTGGGTCGGGTTGGTTGGCGTGGTGCGCGCTGAATTTCTGCGGGCGCGAAATTTCGATTACGTCAAAGCCGCACACGCGTTGGGCGTCAGCAACCGCGTCATCATGTTCAAGCACATTCTACCTAATGCCATGGTGGCAACGCTGACGTTTCTGCCTTTTATTTTAAACGGCTCCATCGTCACGCTTACCTCATTGGATTTTCTTGGCTTCGGATTGCCGGCGGGGTCCCCCTCATTGGGCGAATTGCTGATCCAGGGCAAAGCCAATCTTCAAGCACCTTGGCTGGGGATTACAGCGTTTATGGTATTGGCCGTCATGTTAAGCCTTTTGGTGTTTGTTGGCGAAGCGGTACGGGATGCCTTCGATCCCCGGAAAACATTCGCATGAGTAAGTTGTTGGAGATCGCCGACCTGCATGTGTCGTTCGGTTCGGGCGCGCGAGAGATCCAAGCGGTCCGAGGTGTATCCGTTCAAATTGCCAAGGGAGAAAGCGTGGCCCTTGTCGGTGAAAGTGGATCAGGTAAATCGGTCACAGCACTTTCGGTTCTGCAACTCCTGCCCTATCCCCTGGCGTCTCATCCGGGGGGCAGCGTGCGCTTCCAAGGGGAAGAATTAATTGGTGCGCCAGACTTTCGGCTGCGAGCGATCAGAGGCGACCGCATCTCGATGATTTTTCAGGAACCGCTGACGTCGCTCAATCCTTTGCACAGTGTCGAACACCAAATCAACGAAACCCTGATCCTCCACAAAAATATGAACCGCGATCAAGCTCGCGCGCGGGTGTTGGAGCTGATGGAATTGGTGGGCTTGGATGAATTGACGGATCGGTTAGGCGCGCTTCCTCACGAACTGTCCGGCGGTCAACGCCAACGGGTGATGATCGCCATGGCCTTGGCCAACGAGCCTGACTTGTTAATTGCGGATGAGCCGACGACAGCGGTCGATGTTACTATCCAAGCGCAAATCTTGAAACTTCTAAAAGAGCTTCAAGAAAAATTGGACATGGCGCTTTTAATGATCACCCACGATCTCGGTATCGTTCGCCATATGGCCGAACGAGTTTATGTGATGAATGAGGGACTGATTGTTGAAGAAGGTTCTGTGGGCCAAGTGTTGGACGCGCCAAGTCACGACTATACCAAGCACCTGATGGCAGCAGAACCCGGCGGCCAGCCAGAACCAGCAGATACCAATGCGCCGACGGTCATGCACACGGACAACCTTCGGGTTTGGTATCCGATTAAGAAAGGCGTCATTAAAAGCATCGTAGGCCACATCAAGGCAGTGGACGGGGTGACGCTGACCGTTCGACGTGGCCATACGTTAGGCGTGGTCGGTGAAAGCGGGTCGGGGAAAAGTTCGCTGGGGCGGGCGCTGTTGCGGCTTGAGAGAAGCGAAGGCGAAATCGTTTTTCAAGACCAAGATTTGCAAGAACTCTCAACGTCAGAACTACGCCCCTTGCGTCAACGCATGCAGATGGTTTTTCAAGACCCCTTTGGCTCCCTCAGTCCCCGCCTAACCGTCGGCCAGATTGTCGAAGAGGGATTGTTGGTACACGGCCGTGGTGGAAATGATGTGGAGCGCCGAGACTTGATCGCGGAGACTTTAAAAGAAGTCGACCTTGAAGCCGACATGATGGACCGCTACCCACACGAATTTTCCGGCGGCCAGCGCCAACGTATTTCCATCGCTCGGGCCTTGGTTCTAAAACCTGAATTCATTGTCTTGGATGAACCGACCAGCGCGCTGGATATGTCGGTGCAGGCGCAGATCGTCGACCTGCTGCGCGACCTGCAACAACGCAATAATCTGGCGTACTTGTTCATCAGCCATGATCTTCGGGTGGTGCGCGCTTTGTCTCACGAAGTCCTGGTCATGCGGAATGGAAAGGTGGTTGAACAAGGTGATGCGGATAGTGTTTTCTCATCGCCCAAAGAACCCTATACCCAAGCCCTGTTGGATGCGGCTTTAAACATGAAGGCCGATGAGACCGGCATAGTAGGACGGTAATTAATGACGACACTTCTTTTCAGTTCCAAAGGCGACAACCCGGAACTTTGGCGCAGTCGACTGGCCAAACACATTCCAGATTTGGATTTTAGAATTTGGCCGACCGACATTGGAGATAAAGAAGAAATCGAGTTTGCTCTCGCGTGGCGGCCGAAGCTGGGGGAACTCAGAAACTACCCAAACCTAAAAGCAATTTTTTCGTTGGGCGCTGGTGTGGATCATCTGATGCGCGACCCAAACTTACCCGAGGGTATTCCCGTTGTGCGGTTGGTTGATCCAGATTTAACCCGAGGCATGACCGAATATGTAACTCATTGGGTGATGCACTATCATCGCGGGTTCCATGTCTATCAGGCGCGACAGGCAGAAAACAAATGGAAGCAGAATCGCTATCCCCTCCCAAGCGAACGATCGGTCGGCATTCTTGGTCTTGGGGTCTTGGGCAGTGACGCGGCTAATTCTCTTGTCGGTTTAGGGTTCGATGTCGCGGGCTGGAGCCGATCTGAAAAGAATATTGAAGGTGCTAAATGTTATTTCGGGCAAGACGGTTTGGTGCCCTTTTTGGAGCGCACGGAAATCCTGATTTGTCTACTGCCTTTGACGCCTGAGACCGAAGGGATCATCAATGCGGAGACCTTGGCTCACCTACCCGATGGGGCGTTCGCAATTAATGCGGCGCGGGGTGCCCATATTGTCGATGATGATTTGCTAGCAGCATTGGGAAGCGGAAAAGTTGCCGCCGCGACACTCGATGTCTTTAGCCCAGAACCCTTGGCAGAAGATCATCCCTATTGGTCACATCCGAACGTGACGGTCACCCCACACATCGCCAGCCTGACCAACGCGACAACAGCGGCAGGCGAAATTGCCGCCAACATCAAACGCATCCAAGCGGGCGATCCGCCGCTTCATATCGTCGATGTAAAGGGTGGGTATTAGGTCACTTCCAAAAAGGAAACGCGCGCCGCGCCGTAGGTGCGGTCTTCAATTAGGCGGTATCCGCGGGGCGGTTCTAAAACGTATTCTTCTTCGGTCTCAACCACACAGACTGCACCCGCCTTGACCCATCCCTTGTTGATCAGGCCCTGCAAGGCGGGGATTGTCAGCTCTTGATTGTAAGGCGCATCCAGAAAAGCAACAGCGCACGGTGCCTTCGCTGCACGCGGCGGGGGCGCTAACCGTTTGGCATCAATTTTTAACAGGGTTGATTGTTTCCATACCCCTAATTGGGCGGCATTTTCCCGGACGAATTTTAGCGATCTTGCACTATTGTCGATGAAGGCTGCATGGGTTGCACCCCGGGACAATGCCTCTAGACCCAAGGCACCCGTCCCCGCAAATACATCAACCACTGACACCCCTTCAAAATCGACGGTAGGTTCTCCGTGCGACAAAATATTAAACACAGACTCCCGGGCGCGATCAGACGTCGGGCGCAGGTCTTTGCCGCCAGGGGCGTGCAGCTTTCGCCCGCGCAGATCACCGCCAACAATTCTCACTTTTTGCGCCTCGGCTTAAATTGTTTTTTTGGCCGCCTGGAACTCGGAGGTTTTTTGTTTGTCTCAGGCTTCTTCTTCGCCTGTGGTGCCACCTCGCCCAGCTGTTCACGGAGCGTCCTGCCTTTAATTTCTTCGACGCCGCCTTGTGCCAAATTCCCCAATTGAAAAGGCCCGAAGGAAATCCTAATCAACCGATTAACGGTCAAGTTCAGATGTTCCATGATTTTCCGAATTTCACGGTTCTTGCCTTCGTGGATCGAAACCGTTAGCCACGCGTTGTCACCTTGTTGGCGGTCCAGGCGCGCGACGATGGCCCCATAGGTAATCCCATCAACCGTCACGCCATCCTTCAATTTCTCGAGTGCTGCTTCATTGACGTGGCCATGCACCCGCACCCGGTAGCGCCGCGCCCATGCAGTTTTTGGCAGTTCCAGTTTTCGTGCCAGTTCCCCATCGTTGGTCAACAGCAATAAGCCTTCAGAATTATAATCCAGCCTGCCGACGGAAATTACCCGAGGCAATTCGTCTGGCAATTTCTCAAAGACGGTATCGCGACCTTCAGGGTCACTATGGCTGGTGACCTGTCCTGTTGGTTTATGATAGCGCCAAAGCCGAGACACTTCGGCCTCTGGCAATGGTTTGCCGTCAACCAAGATTTTCGACTTTGCGGTTACGGTATGTGCCGGTGTGGTCAGGACATTTCCATCAACCTTAACCCGGCCGTCCGCGATCCAGCGTTCTGCTTCCCGCCTGGAACATAAACCAGCGCGCGCCATGACTTTGGCGATGCGATCCCCTTTAGGCAGAGAAGGTTTCTCGCTCATGCTTTGTCCCTGCTGGCAGTGACGAAGGCGTTCAAAATAAGATCATCGCCGCTGCTAATGGAAAATTCTGGATGCCACTGAACGCCCAGACAAAATGATTTGGCAGGCACTTCCATTCCTTCAATCACACCATCAGGTGCACGGGCGTTGACGATCACACCGTCCGGCTCGTCCTCTGCCGCTTGATGGTGGGCGCTGTTGACGGACAGGGTGGTGGTGCCGACGATGCGGTGCAGCAAGGTGCCTTCAACGACGGCGACATCATGCCCGGCTTCATCGCGGGGATTGGGTTGTTCGTGGGGGAGAGCATCAGGGAACGCGTCTGGGATATGCTGAATGAGTTTTCCACCTAGCATCACGTGCAACAATTGTTGGCCGCCGCAAATGCCCAGCACCGGCATATCTCTCTCTAGCGCACCTTCGACGACCGCTTGTTCAAAGGCGGATCGTCTGTCCTTAGTGATGACAGTATCGTGCCGGGAATCAGCACCGAACAGGGCCGGGTCCACATCAAAGGCACCACCCGAAATCAACAAACCGTCTATCAGGTTTAAGTAGTCGTCGGCTAACTCCGCTTCGTGGGGCAGCGGCAAGGGCAAGCCACCCGCCCGCGCCACCGCACCGCAATAGTTCTCACGTAATGCGTACCAGGGAAATTTTGAATATCCGCCGGGTTCTTCCGAATCCACGGTGATGCCGATAACAGGTGTCTTCACAGATGTTTTCATGGGAAGGGAATGTATGCCTCACGTTGGTTCCTCGCAAGCGCTGCCTTGACGACGCGAGGATGGCGCGCCACGTTCGGGTTATGAGTGATTACATGGACCAGGCATTGAGTGAGGCCAAGACCGCTGCTGAGCGGGGCGAAGTCCCTGTGGGGGCTGTACTTGTGGACGGTGCGACCGGAATAATTATCGCCCGCGCTGGCAACCGTACGGAAGAAGACACAGACCCAACAGCACATGCGGAAATGCTGGTGATCCGGGACGCGGCTGCGCAACGTGGTCAACCTCGGCTCGAAGGCTGCGATCTTTATGTGACCTTGGAACCTTGCCCCATGTGTGCCGCGGCAATTTCATTCGCCCGCATCCGGCGGCTTTATTTCGGCGCGTATGATCCAAAAAGCGGCGGCATTGAACACGGCCCCAAAGTCTTTGATCATGCGACCTGTCACCACCTACCAGAAGTCATCGGCGGCGTTGGCGAACGGGAAGCGGGCGACCTGCTAAAGAAGTTTTTTTCGGAACGGCGGTGATCCGCGTGGTAGACTCTTACCCATGCTCAAGCTCGCCCCAGAGTCTGATCTAGAAACCACCGTCGAGACAGAGAACGACGATGCTATCAACTGCGCCGCCTGCGGCCATCTCGTTACCCGTCTCCGTTGGGCCATCACCAAAAACGGTCGCCACGAACACGAATTTATGAACCCGGCAGGCTTTGCGTTCCTGATCCAATGCTATTCAGAAGCCCCCGGCGCCGGAGCCCACGGCTTCCCCTCTGACGAATTCACCTGGTTCAAAGGCTACGATTGGCAAGTCGCCCAGTGCCAACATTGCGGCGTGCAATTGGGCTGGGTGTTTGTTGCGGAGAACGCGTTTTATGGGTTGATCAGGAAGCGGCTGTCAGCGGGGGAGGGGTAACCCCTCACCCCCGCACTCGAGCTTCTCTTCGCATAATGTAGAGCCCAGCGATGATGACCAGGGCTGCGCCCATGACCATATGGGAGGAGGGGACTTCGCCCCAGATGAAGTAGCCTAAGACGACCGCGTAGATGATGTTGGCGTATTTGAAAGGGGAGACGAGGGATACCTCCGCGTGCTGGAACGCCGTGATCATACAGAAATGAGCGAGGCCGTTGAGGACGCCCGCTGCAATGAACATGTGGACGTGCTCCAACTGCAGCGGTTTCCATTCATAGAAATAGGTTGAAAACCCGGCGATGGTGACCGCGACGATGGACCAGAACAGGATCGATATGGTCGTTTCGGTCTTATGTAGGCTCCGGGTTGTGATGTCGCGTAAACTGGTGAGCAGGGAGGCTGCCACCGGTAACAACAACAAGGTTTGAATTTGGAAGCCATCGGGTCGAAGCATCACCAGCACACCAATGAATCCAACGCCAACAGCCGCCCAGCGCCGCATGCCGACTTTTTCTCCGAGCAGAGGCGTCGCCAGTGCCGTCGCGAAAATTGGGCCTGTGAACAGGATGATGATGACGTCAGCAAACGGCAGTACCCGAAAACTCGACACGATAAGAACCATGGTCGAGACGGCGATCACCGCACGGGTGATCTGGCCCTTCATGTTGACGATCCTTAGACAATCAATATTGCCCTCGCGCCAAACCAATAAGGCGATGGGAATAAAGGTGAAAAGTCCCCGGTACCCAACGGTTTCGCCAACCGGATAGATTTCCGTCAACAGCTTGGTAATCGCATCCTGGACCGTAATGCACAGCCCACCCGCCAGCATGAAGATAATGCCGAGCGCGTTTGACCGTGCGGTTTGAGCCTCCGTCGTCATAAAAGGCTCAATCCATCACTCGCAATTTTTCTTTATAGACGAGGGACCGGTTTTGATAGCTCTTGGACGGGCGCATAGCCATGTCCATCATGTCCTGGCTCATTTCCTTCACGACTTTGCCCGGGCGACCGAGGATCATGGAGTTATCAGGGAATTCCTTGCCTTCGGTAATCAACGAGCCCGCACCGACCAAACAATTTTTGCCGATCTTTGCGCCATTTAAGATGACGCTGCCGATCCCGATAAGTGTGCCGTCGCCAATGGTGCAGCCATGTAGCATCACCATATGGCCAAGCGATACATTCTTGCCAAGCGTTAACGGGAATCCCGGATCGGCGTGCAAAACGCAGCCGTCTTGAACATTGCTGCCATCGCCAATCACCATCGGATCGTTATCGCCGCGCAACACCGAATTCCACCAAATGCTGACATTGTGGCCGAGGGTTACGTCGCCAATGACATGAGCCCCGGGTGCGATGTAATAATCGTCCCCTGCGGTTTTTACTTCCTTATCGCCCAAGGCGTATTTCATGCGAATTTCCTCTTATCAGAATTTTATTGCTGTGAAATGCGTAGCATTTCCACACCGGAACGTCACGGCTTGCATTGGGTTCCGGGGACATGGCAATATGACCGCATCATGAGATTCTTCGTTAAATCAATTCTGTGCCTGAGTGTGGTCGCTGTGCTGAGCGCTTGCGAAACACCGCTTAAGGTACAGACCCTGCCTGACATCACCTTCGCACACTTCGAGCCTATTCGCCTGAACGTGGTCAAAATTGAGACGGTCAGCGGCTACAAGGCTCCCCTAAAGGCTCCGAACGTGGATCATCTGTTTCAAATTACGCCGGAAAGAGCGTTGAAGAACTGGGCTAGGGATCGCTTGGCAGCGACTGGCGCCAAGGGTAATGCGCGTTTCGTCATCAAGAATGCCGCTGCAACCGAATCGAAGCTGAAAATCGATAAGGGTTTTACCGGTCAGTTCAAAAAAGAATTGTCGGAACGCTATACGGTCTTCATTGAGGCTGAGCTTCAGGTTACGGATGCAGCAGGTGCTGTTCGCGCCCAAGCCTCAGCCAAGGCCGAACGGTCCCGCACCATCACCGAAGACGCATCGCTGAACCAGCGGGAAAAGCTGTGGCATGACATCACCCGCGCAGCGATGGCTGATTTCAACGGTGCAATGGAACGCGCAATCAAGGGCCATTTTAAGGGGTGGTTGAATTAGCCAAGCAGTTGCTCAGAGCGTCCCCCATATTCCGCATAAGTTTGAAATAGGCGTTGGGGCCGGGTTTTAGGGCTGCGCCCATAGGGTCCAAAATTCCCATTCGGGCGTTTGTTCCCGCGATCAATGTCTTTATCAGCGCCGGTCGAAATTGGGGTTCGGCGAAAACGCAGCGCGCGTTGTGCTGGGCGATTTCGTGACGCAGGTGCGTGAGCTTTCTGGCCCCAGGCTTGCGGTCAGGATTGATCGTGACAGCGCCAACGGAGTGAAGCCCAAACTCGGTTTCAAAGGCGTCGTAGGCATCATGAAAAACCACATAGGGTGTATTTCGAACTGGCGCTAATTTTTGCTCTATGCCCGTGTACAAATGAGACAAACGAGCTTGAAGTTTTTCCGCGTTCGTACGGTAACGGGCAGCATTTTCTGGATCAAATTTAGTCAGCGCTCCGACCGCTGCCGTGACAATGGCGCTGGCATTGGTTGTGCTCAGCCAGATGTGCGGGTCGCCGTGATCGTGCCCCCCAGCCCCCTTGGCGACAATGACATCTGGCACGTTTACGAGTTCAATGATCTGGGCGTTCTTTGCCAGTCCCCGAATTGGTTTTATGAGAAATGTCTCCAACCCTTCACCAACCCAAAACACCAACTCGGCGCGGGCGAGTGTCCGTGCATCAGAAGGTCGTAGGCTGGTGGCATGGGGAGATGCCCCGCCGCGCACTAAGAGTTCGGGTGAGCCAATGCCTTCCATTACCCCTGCTACCAACGAATGAACAGGCAGAATGCTAACCACCACTCGGGGTGCAGCTGCGTAAGTTGGTGCCGATCCCAGGAGTGCTATGCAGACGCTCCCTATAAAAATCCAACGCTTCATGTCTTGCCAATTTTTTAGATAACGTTATAACATAACATTTCGAAGGCGATGTTATAATATTACATCCTCAGACAAGTCAACGGTGAAGCGTGATGGCATCGAGACTAAATCCGGTTCTGGCTCCGTTTCCAGCGGACAAGCATGACCATGGGGCCTGCATCGAAGACGCGATTACAATCGCCGAAGAAATTTGTACGCGTGATGGGACCGCGTTAACCGAGCTTAGACGCCGGGTACTGGAACTGGTATGGGAGGGGCATCGTCCGGTGGGCGCGTATGACTTGCTCGAGAAATTGCAACGCGAGCGCCGTAAGGCGGCACCTCCGACGGTCTATCGCGCGCTGGATTTTTTAATGGAAAATGGCCTCATCCACAAAATCGAATCTTTGAATGCCTTCGTCGGATGTGGTGCCCCGACCCAACGCCACGGCGGTCAGTTTTTAATCTGTCAGGCTTGTGGTGCTGTGGCTGAACTAAACGACGCGACCGTAACCCGGCGCATCTCAACGAAAGCCGCTGACCTGGGGTTTGAAGTCGAAAGCCAAATGGTCGAGGTATTGGGAACCTGTCCCGACTGTGCCGGGCAAAGGAAAGCCGATGCCTGACACTCACGTGACGGCGGAGCTGGATGGCCAGGCGTTGATCTCGGCAGAGAACTTAACTGTTCGGTTCGGCGGGCTCCCAGCGATAGAAAACGTCAATGTCTCCATTGGGGCGGGTGAGATCGTGACTTTGATCGGTCCGAATGGTGCTGGGAAAAGCACCCTTGTGCGGGCGCTGCTTGGCCTGATCGCGCCGACGGATGGAACCATCTCCCGACGGACTGATGTGCGGATCGGCTATGTCCCGCAGCATGTATCCGTGGATGATACGCTGCCTTTGTCTGTCGAACGTTTCTTGAGGTTGGGCGGGCGTACAAGCCAGGACCAGTTGGAAAAAGCATTGGCGGAAGTGGGCGCGTTGGATGTCATCGCGTCACCGTTTCAAAAAATTTCAGGCGGGGAACGCCGCCGCGTGCTGCTTGCCCGGGCCCTGCTGCGGGATCCAGATTTACTCGTGTTGGACGAACCGACATCGGGTGTCGATATCACTGGGCAGGCGGACATTTATAAGCTGATCGGCACCATCAGAAAGACTCATAATTGTGGCGTCCTGCTGGTGTCTCATGATTTGCACTTGGTCATGGCGGAAACAGATCAAGTCTTGTGCATGAACGGCCATGTTTGTTGTAGCGGTCATCCGTCCCATGTTAGTCAGGACCCGGCTTATCTGGAACTGTTTGGCCACGAAACCGCGCAAGGACTGGCTGTCTATACCCACCATCATGATCACACCCACGATCACACACAGGATCATGATCACGATCACGGAGATCACCCACCTCATGGATGATTTTGTAGTTCGGGCATTGGTCGCAGGGCTTGGCTTGGCGGTGGTTGCCGGGCCGCTGGGTTGCTTTGTCGTGTGGCGGCGCATGGCTTATTTTGGCGCAACCTTGGCCCATGCTGCATTATTAGGGATCGCGCTTGGCTTCTTGTTCGATGTCAGCCCCACCCTCGGAATTATTTTTGTCTGCGCCGCAGTATCGATCGTGCTTGTCGGATTTCAACGCCAGAAAAAACTTTCCGACGACACGGTGCTTGGCATTCTCGCACACGGTGCCTTGGCTGCGGGACTAATTGTGATTTCGTTTATGGAACAGCTTCGTGTTGATTTACTGGGCTATTTGTTTGGTGATATTTTGGCTGTTACGACGATGGATATTGTCTGGATCTACGGCTGCGGGGCCGTGGCTCTCGTCGTGTTAGCCCTGATTTGGCGACCGCTTTTAAGCATGACCGTGCACGAAGATATGGCACGGGTCGAAGGCGTTGCCATCACCCGGGTTCGATTGGTGTTCATGCTATTGATTGCCGTTGTCATCGCCGTCGCGATGAAGATCGTCGGGATTCTCTTGATCGTGTCCGTGCTGATTATCCCCGCCGCTACAGCGCGTCGGCTGTCTGCTTCTCCTGAGCAAATGGCTGTTTTTGCGGGCTTCATCGGATGTGTCGCAGTGGCAGGGGGAATGGCATCGTCGATGACATGGGATACACCTGCCGGACCATCCATTGTCACTGTCGCGGCGTTGGTCTTTTTTGCGGTGATGTTAGTGCCGTTGCGTATTCTAGATCGCTTATCAAACTAAGTATTCAAGATACTCCGGATCGCGCCGACCACTTCATTGACTTTAGTTGGCTTGGTTAGGTATTCCCGAAAACCAGCGCTGATGCCTTTTTCGATGTCGCCGGGCATTGCATATGCGCTTAGGGCGATGACGGGGATATCTTTGGTCTTATCGAGGCGTTGTAAATTTTTAAGTGCTTCGAACCCGGTCATATCGGGAAGATCGATGTCGAGAATAATTAAGTCCGGCCGCATTGCTTCGGCCTGTTCAATTCCTGCTTCGGCATTCTTAGCTGGAATCATGCTAAGTCCCTCAATGTGGGCAACAATGGATTTCATCAAAGCTAAATTAGCCGGGTGGTCTTCGATATAGAGGATGGTCCCATTAATATCGGGCAGCGACTTGGCTTCACCTTCTGCAGTTTCCTGATCTGTTGCCGACCCATCGTTAAAAAGTTTTTCCGCCAGTGGGAGTTCAATCCAAAATGTGGACCCTGTCCCTACCTCGGTATTAACGCCGATACGGCCGTTCATCCTTTCGATGAGTTGCTTTGTTATGGTGAGTCCGATGCCTGTGCCCTCAATCTTTGTCCCTTCAGCCAATAGCCGGCTGAAGGGCTCAAATAGCTCTCCTAACATTTCATCTGGAACGCCTTCGCCCCGATCGGTGACAGAAATATGAAGCATGCTGTCTGAGGTTTTATAACTATCAATTGTTATCATGCCATTTTCCCGGTTGTACTTGACGGCATTGGACATCAGGTTAAGCAGCGATTGCTTAAACCGGGTTTGGTCGACATGTATCAAAGTATCGGAGTCCAATCCCTCATTGATGTGAATTTCGATGCTGCGTTTATCTGCCATTGCTTGGATAAGTGAGACACATTCATCAAGGATAGATTTGACGCCCACATCTTCAATAATTAAGTCAATTTTACCGGCCTCTACTTTTGCAAGGTCCAAGACTTCGTTGATCAACTTAAGGAGATGCTCTCCGCCATCCTGAATGTGTCGGACATACCTTTTTTGACCTTCGGTTAATGGCTCTTTGGGGTTATATTCCAGTATCTGCCCGAAGCCGAGAATTGCGTTCATGGGGGTTCTGAGTTCATGACTCATGGAGGACAGAAATTCCGATTTTGCTCGGTTGGCTCTTTCAGCATCCTCTTTAGCAATGACAAGTTCTTGCTCTTTAATTTTTATTTTTTCTAAATTTGAGCCGGCCCATTGTTGCATTCGATTAAAGGCTCGAATGACATCGCCCCATTCATCGGTTCTTTGTGATTCAACAACATATTTTTTTGGGTTGTTGGGGTCGGACCCTGTGACCATCAATTGATCATGAAGGCTAATAATGGGTGACAAGACGATCCTATCCAAAATTACCATCATGACAGTCGTTACAAAAATAGAGATCAGAAGAACCAAACCGATTATCCGCCATATAAAATTGGTCACCTTGCCCTTGATTTTGATTGTATTAATTCGGGCCGAAACAAAGTAAGGCGCGCGAACGCGGCGCGGCGAAAAACGAACATCCATCCTGGTGGCGTCGGTTGATTTATGTCGAATTGTTATGTCTGGGCTTTCGAGTGGATTAGCAATCAAATTAGGTTTTTCGCCAAAATTCGAAATTTCATTTCCCGATTTATCGAAAACCTTTGCGCCAACTAAAACCGAACCATCTCGAAGAGATTTTGCAATTTTAGGAAAGCTCGAATTATCCGCCCCTAGAGAGTCCGTTGCCCGAAGAATCGTTCGGACAACAACCAACGCCTCTCGCTCAACTTCAGTGAACCGTTCTTTTTCAAAATTTTGCACTGAAAAAAATAGAATTCCTGCCTCGATGGCGAGGATTGCAAAAAACACTCCGGCTGTTATGCGCCAACAAAGGCGGCACCTAAATGCTCTTCGTATATATTGTTGAACATAGGCGATGAACCCTTGCATTTTGGTCTGTCGGTGCTCCTTAGTTATTCGATTGCAAACATACGTTTACGTAAACAATTATACCCTCAGACACGCTTCACCGTTTGTCACAAGGAAGTGAAGACATTTAAGGCCGGGGTCGCTCAGCATTCTAGGAGAGATACTGGCTGTGCTCAAACCCGATTGATCGGATCATTCCCCGCGAGCACCCGTTCGACATTGTCCCAGGCTACTTGAAACAATTTGGCCCAGGCTTGGCGGGTGACGCCGGCGATGTGCGGGGTGAATATAACCCTTTGGGCCGCGTCGCCGTTTAAGGAAAATAGGGGGTTATCAGCCTCAGGCGGCTCACTCGAATATACATCGACGGCCGCTCCTCCAATGTGTCCCGTCGTTAAATGCTGTGCGAGGGCCATTTCGTCAACGACGCCCCCCCTGGCTGCATGGATCAGGATTGAGCCGGGTTTCATGCTACTAAGTTGTGTGTCGCCAATAAGACCTTCAGTTTCTGGAATTAAAGGTACATGCAAGGTAACCACATCAGACAACTTCAACACGTCTTCAAGGGGCAACGCCAAAGCGCTTATCTGGTCTGCATCTGTTGGGTCCTTGAGGGCCGGGTCGTGATAGACAATTTTACTACCCATGCGGTGAAAGGCAGTGGCGACCGCAAGGCCAATGCTACCTAAGCCAATCACGCCGACGGTCATGTCTTCCAAGCCAGTTAGATTTTCAGAGATCATTTGCTTGCGAAAATCGACATAATTGCCTTTTTTAATTTCGGCATCTGCCCAAGCAAATCGGCGCATCAGCACCAACGCCAAGGACACCGTATATTCAGCAAGGGCCGTATTGCTGCCACCGGCAACGTTCGCAACCGCAATGCCAAGCCGCTTCATGGCGGCACCATCAAGTCGGTCCACGCCGGCACCCGTGACCTGCACCAGCTTCACAGAACTTCCTTCGAACAGGTCTGGGGAAAGCTTTGGTCCGACGGCTGGAATAACCACGGCTTTCGCATCTGCCAACAGTGTCTTTAATTCTGGGTCATCAGGGGCCCGGTATGTAATCGACGGGACAGTGGGTGGGGTTATACCAACCTGTAAAAAATCTTTTTCAGGTCGCAGGCAAACAATATCAAAAGCCATAAATTAATCCTTAGGAATCATCGGGGGGAGAATTTTCAGTGCCGGGTCGGATATCACCGACCGGGAAATAACACAGCATCATAATCGACGTATCCCCAGTATTTCGGGTTACGTGCCACTCACCCGGCGGTACGACAATTGTATCCCCGGTTTTTAAATCATGGTTACCACTGTCGGATTCCATGGTGCCTTGGCCAGACAAAATGTAGATGCATTCTTCAAAATCGGTATGGCGGTGGGGGCCACGAAGTTTTTCGCCCGCGTTAGGCACAGGAATTTCCACCAGGCGCACGGTGACACCGGACTCACCCGAAAGGCCGGACACAATTTCCAGCGACTTCCGGCCCTTAAGCCCTAAGTCCTTCGCGTCCGCTTCCGTAAAGACCCGTACCATAAATCAACCCTAAAATTCAGCCCTGAGATTCGGCCATGATGTCGCTAATTTTGATCCCCGCGCCATTATTGTCAATTGAGCGAAGTGCGGCATTAACAACTGCCAAGGCCACATTACCGTCGTTTGCCGTCAGGTCTGAAAGGGTGCCAGTGACGCACGAGTCGGCAAAGATATCGAGCTCGTCGCAGAACATATCCCCTTGAGGAATATCCAAGACTTCACGCTTGTCGTAGCCATCCTTGCCGCGCTGGATATACAGCAGCGACGTTTCATGTAACTTATCAGGGGTATCCCAATTACAAAAATCAACTTCGTAATGCATCATGCCTTTTTGACCGAAGACCCGGATTGCATAAATCCCCGCTGTGGTCCAGCTTGATCCAACATAGCCTAACGCGCCATTGGCAAATTTAAGGGTGGTCATGGACTGGTCATCCACTTCCGCACCAACAGGCGATAACTTGGAGGCAATTGAATTCACTTGTTCAATATCCCCGCCTAAATAATGAAGCGCATTAAACTGGTGGATACACAGCTGAGACAGCGGACCGCCGGGGGCTTTGTCCTTGTACCAACGCCAAGTGTCCGGCGTCAGTTCCAAGGCACGTTCGTTGGAAAAATTGGCTTCCATAAAACACAGCGTTCCCAATTCACCCGACTCAATCGCTTGCTTCATCCGTCGCGTGCCATT
Organism: Rhodospirillaceae bacterium; assembly: GCA_018660465.1. Classification (NCBI taxonomy): domain Bacteria; kingdom Pseudomonadati; phylum Pseudomonadota; class Alphaproteobacteria; order Rhodospirillales; family Rhodospirillaceae; species Rhodospirillaceae bacterium. The sequence continues at coordinate 402 of JABJKH010000059.1, read as the reverse complement.
CAGCAGTCGTGCGCTATGCCCAACCATCATGTTAATACCGTATTGTTCCTGCAATGCTTCCATGGCGAGGCCATTTTTCAGGTTATTTGCAATTGGCTTTTCGGTGTAGACATGTTTGCCCGCCTTGGCGACTTCTTCGGCGACGGGCAGGTGATGTTCGTTGGGAACCGTTAGGATAACCCCTTTCATCTCCGGGTCTGACAGCAGGGTCTGCATGTCAGGCTGAGACGGAATACCGAACTCGTCCTGGAATTCTTGACGCTTTTCTTCTGAGCGGCTGTAGCCCGCAACAATCTTGAATTTATTAGACTTTTGGCCTGCGCGGGTCAGGACTTTGGCCCAACGGCCCAAGCCGACAATACCCAGTTTTACCGGTTCAGTCATGAAGGGAAGCTCCTTATT
>JABJKH010000058.1 GCA_018660465.1 Rhodospirillaceae bacterium | reverse complement strand
CCGCTAAGGCGTTGTTTTAATTGGCTCCGGCGGCAAGACTCGAACTTGCGACAAGGTGATTAACAGTCACCTGCTCTACCAACTGAGCTACGCCGGATCAAATACCGGGTCGATGGAGGCGCGGACCGGAATCGAACCGGTGTGCAAGGCTTTGCAGGCCTCTGCGTAGCCACTCCGCCACCGCGCCACGTATACGGAACTGCCCCGCTTCACACAAGTAAAAATCTCTCACTCGAATGGGGGCCTTACCGAAGGGCCGGAACTTACCCATTGGTCCCTGAACGGTCAAGGAGAGTAATGCCTGAATTTCCTGAGAGAGTAACTTTTATTCAGGGGAAGCGACTTCGACTCGGTTTCTGCCGCCATCTTTGGCACGGTAAAGCGCTTCGTCGGCTCTTTTGTGGACTTGTTCGGCGGATTCGCCATTGTTTGCCTGTGCTACACCCAGGCTGGCGGTCAAGGTGCCTGCTTTTTCAAACGTGTGGGCTTCTATGTCGGCGCGCAGCCTTTCTGCGGCCTGTGCCGCACCTTCCAGGTTCGTCTCAGGCATCAGCCAGACAAATTCCTCGCCGCCCCAACGGCAGGGCAGATCACTTGGCCGACATACATTGCGAAGTATTTCTGCCAAGTCCCGCAGCGCCGCATCGCCCGCATCGTGGCCGTGGGTGTCATTGACAGCTTTGAAGTGATCAAGATCGATCATGACCAAGGAAAGGGCGTGCTCGTATCGTTCCTGCGAGGCCAATTCACGCGCCATCAAGTCGTCAAAAGAACGACGATTAAACAGCCCGGTGAGGGCGTCATAAATAGCTTGGCGTCGGTTTTCGACCGTGCGCAGGCCGGCGCGGATCTGGGCTTTGAGTTCGACCGGTTCAAACGGCTTTGCTATATACGAATCCGCCCCAACATCGAGCCCGGAAACTTTGTCGTCGGTATCGTTCTTGGCTGATAGCATGATGATATAGATGGCCGCACAGGCTGGCTCAGCCCGGATCAGGCTGCACGCTTCCAAGCCATCCATCTCAGGCATCATTACGTCAAGGACGACGAGGTCGGGACCATGCTCCTTGGCTGCTTTTACGCCAAGATTGCCGTTTTCAGCCTCCAAAACCTCGTGACCGTCCATCTGAAGCTGCATTCTTAGCAGAGTCCGGATGTCTGGGCTGTCATCGACAATTAAGATTTTGGCCATTATTGCTCCTCAGCAAACGGTCGGCGGCTATTCCTAAAATTATATAGGGACTTAATATTACAGTTGTATATCTAAACGTGTAACAAATGTGAATAGGTGTTAACGATTGTCATGCCGACTGTTTAAATTGACTATTTAGTAGTCGCGATGAACACGCCGTCCCATCCCTCAGGGGGCGGGTTTTCTTCGTAATCGGTCACGCGTTCTTCGTAGAGATCGTAAAGCCCAGCGATCCGATGGCCGTTGAGTTTGCCACGGCATTCGGCAATTTTTTCGCGCGCCTTCACCCAATCTTGGGCTGTATAGGCATCAATCATTTCTTGGGTGGTTGCCTTAAGCGACAGGAAGCCTTCGTCCTCAGCAACTGTCTCATCACCCATAAGGGCAAAAATATGTACGCCTTCGGTCTTTCCTTTAACTTGAATGAAGTCCAATGGAATTGTTGCCAGTTCAGGAACCAAATCACGGGTAGAGTGGCCAATGACGATATCGACACCGTAGCTTTTCGACTGGCCTTCCAAACGTGCGGCCAGGTTGACGCAGTCCCCCAACACAGAATAGTCGAATCGTTGATCTGACCCCATGTTACCGACAACGCCAAGTCCAGTATTTAATCCCAAGCCGACTTGCAAGGGAATATGTTTGCGTCCTTCTTCTTCGGCTTCCACCTTTAAGCGTTCATTCAAGGGCTCGATTTCAGCCAACATCCCAATTGCCGAGATACACCCTTCATAGGCATGCCGTTTGACATCCAGCGGCGCATTCCAGAATGCCATGATGCAGTCGCCCATGTATTTATCAACCGTGCCTTCGTGGGCCATAATAACGTTAGTCAAAGGAGTCAGCAGCTTATTGATCAAATTGGTCAGGCCAATCGCATCGAACTGTTCTGAGATTGTGGTAAAGCCGCGCACATCGCAGAACAAAAGCGTCAGTTCACGTTGCTCGCCACCTAGTTTCAGAGAGTCCGGATCACCGGCAACCCGCGCCACCATATCGGGTGACAGGTACTTGCCGAAGGCGTCCCGGGTTTGGCGCCGTTGAGCTTCTTCCCGGGCGTAGCCAGCGTAGGTCAAAAGGAAATACAGCATCATGATTGCTAGAACGGCAAATCCCGCATCAAACAAGATGCGTTCTTCCGAAAATAGGTACCAAGAGGTCCCGCCAGTACCAATTGCTAGGATCAAGAACAGCATCATCGTCCATTTGGCCCCGACGGCCGGAACCAGCCAGATCATGAGCAATCCACCAACCAAAATCAGCATGAATTCTGCGCCAAGCAGATAGCCGGGTCGAGACAAGAACTGTTTCGAGAGGGCGGCTTCGATCAATTGAACGTGCGCCTCAACCCCGGGAATAATTGCGTCCACAGGTGTTGACCGAATATCCAAAAGGCCGACAGCAGAGGTACCGACAATTGTCATTTTGCCGGCGATCAGCTTGCGATCCACAGTGCCTGCAAGTACGTCTCGGGCCGACACGTACTTGGCTTTGTCACTTTTCGAGAAATAAGGCCAAACCCGACCTTGTGGGTCGGTCGGCATTTTGAACCGCCCGATGGGAACTTGATAAAGGCCAAGATGGTTAGAGCGAATCCCGACCGTTTTGCGCCCAAAGGCAACGCGCATCATCTCTAGAGACAAGGAGGGGTACAATCTTTCTTTAAACTTAAACACTGTCGGAATCCGTCGGACGATACCGTCTGGTTCCGGCACCAGAGAGAAAATACCGTGCCCGGCCGCGTGTTTGTCCAATACGGGAGTATTTGTAATCAAGGAGTTGAAACCTGGTACGAAGAGGCTCGCCGGCGGATCATTCTTCTTTTTTAGCAGCGCAAATGACTTTTTAATAGGCGGAGGTTTGCCCGTGGTATCTAATTCTTCCCAATATCCAGCCTGTCCCATAATCACTTTGCCAATGGGGATTCTCCGTTTTCCGGCTTTCATCGCCAGTTTATTGCCGCGTTTAATGACGTTCGCAAAGATTTGATCGTTGCTGGGGAGGCTCAGAAGTTTTTTCTTGGTCGCCTCGTCAAGACCGGGGATATTCTTGGCCAGGATATGCGGACTCCGATTGTCTTCTTCCGCAAAGACAATATCGAAAGCCACCAATAAAGCGCCCATATTTTGCAGATTTTGGACCATCTGCGCGACCTTGTTACGCGGCCACGGCCACTGACCAACTTCGGCTAAGCTTTGTTCATCCAAATCGATAATGGTTACAGGCTTACGTGCCGGCGGCGGAATTTCGCGTGGTTTGATCTGTTGAAAAATGTCGAACGTTTTAACCCGAAGGAACTCAACAGGGTAGGGGTCCGCAAAGCGAACCGCCAAGAATACTGCCAACAATCCCATGCCCATCATTCGATCAACAGAGAACGCAGCCCGAATGCCAGAGAGTATCTTCGCGCCAATCCTACTTGCTAGTCCGTTTGCCAATTCTATTATTCGGCGAAACCCAATGGTGCCACCGCTCCCTGATTATTTTTAGCCCCAACCCGTCTTGTTGTGAACAGTCTATCGTAAGAATTTTATGCATACTAGTGGATAGACTAATATTTTGCCTTTACCGCTTGGTAACTTCCGTCGCCTAAAAGGGAGTATCTTCTGATTTACTGGAGAATTACGGTAGGGAACCGTATACTTTTAGACATATGAGTACTCCGTCAACACGCGCATGGCTGCGGCCATTTTTAAAACCCTTGATGCCGACTGTCCGAGAAGTCATGTCGATGTCTGCGTTTGTCAATCTATTGGCACTCGCAGCGCCTATCTTTACCTTGCAGGTTTACGACCGAGTTGTTGGCCATGCGGGCATCGGAACCCTTTACGGATTGGTTCTCGGCATGGCGCTGGTGTTGCTGTTTGATTATGTCCTGCGTCAGGCGCGGTCTCGGATCATGCAGACCATCGCCGTTCGTGTCGATATTATCATTGGTCGAAAGTTGTTCGATAAAATCTTATCGTTGCCGCTTCGGGAACTTGAGACTAAGCCAACATCGCACTGGAACCTTTTGTTCCGGGATGTCGATATGGTTCGCAATACTTTATCTGGGGCGACGGCTGT
>JABJKH010000057.1 GCA_018660465.1 Rhodospirillaceae bacterium | reverse complement strand
GCATGGCGTGGTGTGAATCCCCTAAACCCTTTGAATCTATAGTATTAAAGATACACCATACGCGCCATGCGCGCTATAGCTAATTATAAATATTCTGACTACGAATCAGGAGGTTGGGAGTTCGAGTCTTCCCGGGCGCGCCATATATTTATCAATATTTTCAATGTCTTATCGTTAAATTTTAGGGTTATTTTTAATCGGGAAAGATAATTTTCTGGTAAAGAGGCTGACCTATTCTGCCGTATTTAGAACCGAATGAATGGTCAAAAGAAAATCATCTATTTTAATCGGTTTGGCGAGAAATCCATGAAAACCGGCCTTCAAACCCTTTTTCACATCTTGTCGCAAAACATCAGCTGTTAGGGCTATGACAGGAATATTTTGAGTATTTTTATTCTGTTTGAGGAGTTGTAGCGCCTCAAAACCATCAATCCCGGGAAGATTAATATCCATCAGGATCAAGTCTGGTTTTTGCTCATGGGCCAAATTGACGCCTATTTCCCCCGTATATGCCGATACCAATTCCAATCCGGGCACCTTGCTAATAATTTCATTCATCAGCTGTAAATTTGCCGGATTATCTTCCACATAAAGGATGGTCTGCGATCCTTCAGACACATTTGACGGCTGGTCCGGGTTCACGGGTTGGGGCTGCTCAGGCGTAATTTCCGACACCTCTTTATTGGTCATTGGCAGTTCAATCCAGAAGGTGCTGCCCTCATCGACCGTACTTTCAAAGCCAATTTGTCCCCCCAATTGAACGACAAGCTGTTTGGTAATGGTCAATCCGATCCCTGTTCCCTCAACTTCGCCAGCCTCTGCTCCGAGTCGATTAAAAGGTTGAAAAACTTGCTCTTGAAGTGAGTCTGGTATGCCCCGCCCGGTGTCTTGGACACTAATGCGTACCATATAGTTTGGACGATCCTCACACCGAACCGTCACCCGACCTGACCGCCGATTGTATTTCACAGCGTTTGATAACAAATTCAGTAAGATCTGTTTCAATCTGGTTTGATCCGTCCATACGTTGTGTATGTCTGCGTCTGCGGTTTCGTTCTTAACTTCAATATCTCGTTCGTCGGCACGGGTTTCGATCAGGGCCAAGCTTTCGATAATGACCTCGCCCGGCTGGGTATTCTGAAATGTGAGTACCGTCATGCCTGATTCGATTTTAGCGAAGTCAAGAACCTGGTTGATTAAGTCAAGTAAGTGCTCGCCACTCCGCAGGATATGATCGACATATTGGGACTGCTTATCGTTTAACGGTTCGTTGGGGATCGATTGCATAAGCTGGCTGAACCCCAAGATTGCATTCATCGGCGTGCGAAGTTCGTGGCTCATGGACGATAAAAATTCTGATTTTGCCTGATTGGCGCTATCGGCTTCCGCCTTCGCCGCCATGAGGGCCTGCTCCGCCACCCGGCGCTCGGTAATGTCCTGGCGGATCAGCAGGGTGCCGCCTTCCTGGGTTTTAAATTCTTGAAGGTGGATATACGTACCATCCAAGGTTACCCATTCGAAGGCACCCTTGGGATTTCGGTGGTGTTCCAATCTATCTTGTATCCAGGCTTCATCGCGTTGTCCCCCGCTTATTTTCGAAAGGCGGACAACTCGTGTCCTTAACAGTTCCTCGAACGTCAAACCGGGTTTCAGAATATCCACCACATCTTGGGCTTCCTGACGAAAGCTCTCGTTGCAAATAATCATGCGGTCTTCTTTGTCAAAAAGTAAAAAACCATCTCTAAAACTTTCGATGGCATCTACGAGTCGGCTGTGCGCCTCGCCCACACGGGTTTCGCTCTGGCGCAAAGCTTCTTCTGTCCGCTTGCGTTCCGTAACCTCATGACTAAGTGTTTGAGTTCGTTCTTGAACGCGATTTTCGAGGCTATCGTGGGCTTTTTGTAAGTCAGTTTGGGCTTGTTTTAGTTCAGTAATATCGGTTTGAGCTTCAACGATACCGCCTTCTGGGGTCCGGCTTTCGGTGATGATGTACCAAGTTCCATCAGCTAATTCGCGTAATAGAGGACCTCTCGGGTTCCGATGATGTTCTAGGCGGTCTTGAATGTAGTCGTCTTCCCGGCCTACGGCTTGGATTACAAACCCGCCCGCTATATTGGCGCGGAGCATTTCTTCGTACGAGACACCGGGCACCAACATATCCGCAATAACGGGGTGCAGACGTTTATACTCTTCATTAAAAATAACCAACCGATCATCAGCATCGAATAGGGCAAAGCCTTCCTGAAGCGCTTCAATCGCGCCACGGAAACGTTCTTCATTTTTGCGTAGGGCTTCTTCGGCGCGTTTGCGTTCAGTTATATTGCGGGCCATGACCATGATCGCCGGCTCGCCGCGATAACTGATCAATGTCCCCTGGGCTTCTACGTCTATAATGGTTCCGTCTTGTTGAACGTATTTTTGGTCGACCATTCCGGCGGTTTCACCCGTCTCCAAAATATGTTCCATGCGCAGTTTGACAATTTCCTCCAAACCCTCTGGAACGTGGGCGAAAGCGGACCTTCCGATAACTTCATCATGGGATGACAGACCGAAGATTTTCACCGCAGCAGGATTGGCGTAGACAATAATCCGATCTTTATGGAAATAGATTGCATTAGGAGAAAAATCGACGAGTGTGCGGTAAAGTTCTTCGTTTTCACGCAGTGCCTCCTCCGCTTTCACCAACGCCGTTACGTCCGTGCGGATAACCGCAATCCCACCCTCTGCGGTCCTTACTTCTTGGATTTGCTGCACGCGACCGTCCGCCAGGGGGGCAATTACTGGTTCCTGCGGATTACGATGGCGTGCAATTCGTTCTTCGACCGATATCCTATTTGGGCCCATATGGTGCTCACGGACGCCTGTATCCTCCCTAAGCCTTGCGAATTCTTCAAACGTCATGCCGATTTTCAGTATTTCGGCGATTTCCGGTCTTTCCTTGATGTAATTGTCGTTAAATAGTACCAAATGGTCGTCTTTATCGTAGAGCGCAAAGCCATCCGGTAAACTATCGACTGCAATTTTTAGTCTTTCACTGGCTTGCACTTGATCCGTAACATCAATTCGAATGACGGCGGTGCCTCCGCGCGATGTTTTCACCTCCGTAATTTGCAAAGTTCGGCCATCTGGTTGAGGTTCAATAATAGGTCCCCTCGGGTTTTTATGGCGCGCGATCCGTTCGCTAATTGACATTCTGTCGACACCCAAATAATTGGCCCGACTACCTGAACTTTCGTTATTCCTAAGAATTTCTTCAAATGTTGACCCCAGTTCTAAGACATCTCCAAGTTCAGGTCGGTACTTAAGATAATTTTCGTTAAATAGAACCAGCTTATCTTCATGATCATACAGCGCAAAACCTTCAGGGATGCTATCCACAGCCTCCTTGAGAAGCCTTTCGGCTTTGATTTGTTCCGTGATATCTGTCCGAATGACCGCAATGCCGCCACCTGGGGTCTTTACTTCTTCAACCTGCAAGACCCGCCCATCCGGCTGAGGTTCAATCATCGGACCTTTCGGGTTCTTGTGGCGGGCAATCCTTTCCTCCACAGGCATTTTTTCTGTGCCAATATACTTCGCTCTCACACCTCTTTTTTCGTCACTGTGGGCGAGATCCTCAAATCGGATGCCAAGTTTCAGAATTCCCCCTAATTCAGGGCGTCCTCGAAGAAAATTTTTGTTAAAAAGAACCAACCGATCATCGTCGTCGTACAACGCAAAGCCATCTGGAATACTTTCCACCGCTTCATGGAGTAAATTCTCAGTTTTAACCTGTTCCGTAATATCGGTTTGTACCGTGACGTACTCACCATCCGGCGTGCGACTTTCGCGCATGCTGACGATAAATTTTCCGTTTTGATACGTTCTAATTACGGCTCCCTTGGATGGGTTCTTATGTTGAGATAATCTTTCCTGAATATATTCCTCTTCCCGTCCCTTGGCATCGGCGATGGCACCGCGTTTAACCCCTTCGCGCGCCATCGTTTCAATTGGAATGCCGGGTTCCAGAATATCGCCAATGTGTTCGTGAAGGACTTTGTATTCGTCATTACAAAAGACCAATCGGTCCTCTTCATCAAACAAAGCGAAGCCGTCATTAAGATTTTCAATGGCGTTTTGGAATCTCTCCTCAGAGCGTTTCAGCGCCGCCTCGGTCAATTTCCGACTCGTAATATCGCGACTTATTACAAGGTTAGCAGGCGACCCTTTATACATCACAAAGCTTGCGCTGGCCTCTACATCAACGGTTCGACCGTCCTCGGTCAGAATTCTTTGCTCCAAGAGTTCAACGGAATTTTTATTTTTAACGACTGACTTGCCACGCTTCTCGATAATAGCTCTATCGTCTGGGTGAATACGTTTGAAAAGGTCTTGGCCAATAAGGTCTTCTGCCGAACTGAAACCAAACATTTTTACGGCCGCTGGGTTGGCAAAAACGAACTCGCCATCGATATGAATATAGATCGCATCAGCTGAATTATCGACCAGCGCCCTATACTGTTCGCCACTTTCTCGGGCCGCATTTTCAGCATTAACCTGATCGGTAACATCAGACCGGGCAGAACACACCGCCGTGCCGCCTTCCCAATCAATCGTGAAAGACCGGCGCGCGACCCAAATGACATCACCGTTTTTTTTTAGCCCCTCAGAGATTTCTTCAACTTCAGAACCATCTCTACGAAGTCGTTTGCCATGCTGACCATTTCTATAGCTTCGGTCGTTTTCGGGGAAAAATACGAGAGTAGACTCCAATGCCAAAATTTCCGCAGGCGACTTGTAACCGTAAATTTTGGCGAGCGCCGCATTGGCATATAGAGCTTTATTGTCGCGATGAACCAGAATTCCTTGATTTGAGGTTTCAATAAGAAGTCGAAAGAAGTCACTGCTCTGCCCAGTTTCAGGACCGGAAGGGCTGATTTTTCGTTGATCCGCTGTGTCGTGTTTCTTTCGCAAACTTCTAATCGCTTATTCCAGGGCAGGTGCTCTCATCCTTCCGCAGAATTATAATACTTTCAAGAAGCCATTCGGCTTATACCTAATTGGTATTAATCTAAAGTAATTCAAGTTGATCGCCAACGTCGGGCGGCACGATGAAACGCGATGTATCCAGGTCGTATTTCCCGTCTTTTGCACTGTTTAGACCATGGCGTTTTGACGCGAGTCGAAACCTTTTTGCCAGTAAGTCTGCATGGGTGCCCGTGCCCTGCATTCGGGTGGAAAAATCAGAAATATACAGGGTCCCGTTTCGGCTTTCCCGCAGCTGGTTAAGAACATGGTTAGCCTTTCCAGGCGTATGTGTCTCTAACCATTCGGCAAACATTTCGCGAAGTTCCAACGGCAACCGGAGCAAGATATAGTGTGCCGCCTCGGCTCCCGCGTTTGATGATGCCTCCAATATCCTTTCTAATTCCCAATCATTCAAAAACGGGATCATCGGTGAGGCCAGTACCGTTGTTGGAATTCCATTTGCGTTTAACCCCTCAAGAGCAGCCAAGCGTTTGTCCGGTCGCGGTGCACGGGGCTCCATCGCCCGTGCCAGTTTGCCATCTAGGGTGGTCACAGACACCGCGACCGAAACCAAATTCCGGGCCGCCATGTCAGTGAGAATATCCAAATCGCGAAGCACGAGGTCCGACTTGGTCGTTATCGAAACTGGGTGGTTGAAGTCGGACAGAACTTTGAGGATATCTCGGGTAATTTTATGGTCCCGCTCAATGGGCTGATACGGGTCGGTGTTGGCACCGAGCATGATGGATTTGCATTGATAGCTCGGCTTCCTAAGTTCCTTTTTTAAGAGATCTGGTGCATTTGGTTTGGCGAACAACCGAGTTTCAAAATCCAACCCGGGTGACAATCCTAAATAGGCATGGGTTGGTCGAGCATAACAATAAATGCAGCCGTGTTCGCATCCTTTGTAGGGATTGATTGACTGATCGAAGGGAAGATCAGGCGATGAATTACGAGAAATAATGCTCTTCGCGGCATCAATGCCGACGGTTGTTTTCAAAACCGGGAGTGAGTTGTCTTCCGGCAGTTGCCAGCCATCGTCCACAGCATAACGCTGCTCGCTTTCGTATCGGCCAGTGGCATTGGCGACAGCGCCTCGGCCTTTTCTTGGCATTGCAGGCAAATGGTCAACCATGGCACCAAGGATACCGCATTAGATAAGAACATTTCAAGAACGAATATACATCTCTATGGCTGTGTTTAACGGCCTGCATATGCTATTGAGAAACCGCCTTAAACGAGAGATCAGGAATCGTGCTTAGCATTATTATACCGACGTTAAATGCGGCAAAGGGATTGTCGGCAACAGTCGCCTCCATCGAGGATCGTGGCATGACCACTGAAATTCTTGTCGTCGATGGCGGTAGTACGGATGGGACTGTAGAGCTTGCTAAATCGTTGGGAGCACGCGTTCTAACAGCCCCATCTGGGCGGGGCGGACAACTTTCGGCTGGGGCCACGGCGGCGAAAGGGGGATGGTTGATGTTCCTGCATGCAGATACGATTTTAGGTCCCAATTGGTCCAAGGCGGCAACGGATTTCATGGCATCTTCTAAATCCGCGAACAGGACTGGATATTTCAATTTTAGGCTGGACGATGGCGATCCGTGGGCACGGCGACTTGAAAGAATTGTTGCTTGGAGAAGTCGGGCTCTCGGCCTGCCTTACGGGGATCAAGGGCTTCTGATGGGCCAAGAATTTTACACTCAGTTGGGAGGATTTTACCCCCTACCGTTGATGGAGGACGTGGAGTTTGTCCGACGCATTGGACGGCGAAACCTCGTGGCACTGGAAGCCGATGCAGTGACATCTGCGGATCGTTATCGGCGCAACGGATATCCCCAGCGCATGGTCCGTAATGGGTTTTGCTTGGCGCTTTATTTCCTAGGTGTGCCTCCCCGAATAATTGCCAAGGTGTATGCATGAGCTTGAAAGGCCACTTGGTGGTGTTCGCAAAGGAACCGCGCATCGGCCGCGTGAAGTCCCGTTTGGCCGCCGACATTGGCAAAGTTCCTGCTTGGATCTTTTATCGGCAAACCCTCGCTAAAGTTTTTCGGCGATTGGAAGGCCAGGGTCGCTGGCATTGTTGGATCGCAATTGCTCCAGACCATGCCGTCAATTCACCTTCTCTCGCAAAAAATAAGTGGCACTGCATTGGACAGGGTGACGGCGACCTGGGTCACCGTATGGGACGAGTCATGCACGGAATGCCGTCAGGGCCTGTGGTGATCATTGGGACGGACATCCCAGATATAAGTGTCGACCATATTAGCCAAGCCTTCGACGCACTTGGCTCGCATGAGTGTGTATTCGGTCCTGCAACCGATGGCGGCTACTGGCTCGTCGGCCAAAAACGACGACCTCTGGTGATTGATCTCTTCAACAACGTGCGCTGGAGCACGGAACACGCCCTTGCCGACACACTGGCGAACGTTCCTTCAGGACGGAAGGTTGCTCTTTTGGACACTCTCGAGGACGTTGACGATGGCGCTTCATTCGCCCGCTGGCAGAACCGTAAAGAACCTTAAGTCAAATGCTCTTTGAGCCGCGGCATCATCTCAACGAAGTTACAAGGGGTGTAGCGAATATCCAATTGATGGACGAGGATTTCGTCCCAAGCGTCCTTGCAGGCACCCGGCGATCCGGGCAGTGCGAACAGGTACGTGCCATCCGCTATACCTGCGGTTGCGCGAGATTGGATGGTCGAGGTTTTGATTTTTTGAAAACTAACCCAGCGAAAGAGCTCGCCAAAGCCCGGGATTTCTTTTTCATAAACTTCGGCAAATGCCTCCGGCGTCACATCCCGACCGGTGACGCCCGTGCCGCCGGTGGAAATAACCACGTCTATATTCGAACTGGCGATCCAGATTTTAAGCTGAGCAACTATATCGACGGTTTCGTCTTTGACAATTTCACGGGCTACAACCTTGTGCCCGGCTTTTTCGATCCGATCCACCAAGGTTTGGCCGGATCGGTCATCATCCAATGAGCGTGTGTCGGACACGGTCATCACGGCGATATTAATCGATTGAAATTCGCGTTCAGTTTTTAAGTTCATGGGTTTGAGCCACCTCGACATCGGTACGATCCAGCGAGGTATAGACCGGCCAAGCGCCTGCAGCAATAGCGTCCAGGGATGGTGATGTCTGCTTCATGCGGTCGCGGTAAATCCACAAATTGGTCAAAACCCGTTCAATAAAGTTTCGCGTTTCGCGTGACGGAATGCTTTCAATAAAGAACAGCGGATCATCCATATGTTTGATGGTCCGACGCCATTTTCGCAGATTGCCCGGGCCCCCGTTCCAGGCCGTCGCGAGGTAGAACAAATCGCTACCAATATTAGAATCATCTAAAAGGATTTCGATGTAACGCTGACCCAAGGCGAGATTTGTCGAAGGCTGGAATAACTCTCTACGTTTTTTGCCGCGCCGAAACCGTCGGTCCTTGGCAACAAACCCCGCTGTTCGGGGCATTAGTTGCATGAGCCCGCGCGCGCCGGCGCTGCTTTTCGCACGCGGGTTAAAGCGTGATTCTTGGCGGATTAGGGCAAATATCAACGCCTTATCAACACGAAAGCCACCCGGCGGTGTCCAATGCGGTGCCGGATAGGAGGCCCCATCATATCCTCCGCCGCCCGGGAAAAGTCGGGAATCAAGCCGAACAGCCAGCGCCGGCATATTGGTCCGGCTCGCGACCGCGAGAAGACCATGGGCCAGAGCAGAATTAGCGCGACCAGATAAATTACGGAGCTCCCGCTCAGCACGACGCACCTCGCCAATTTGAACCAGGGCCAAGGAGCGTCGACCCGCGGCTGATTTTAACAACGCATTGATCGTCGCTGGCTTCAGGTCCGGAGTCTCCCAACGGAAATCATTGACCAGTCCCAACATTCGCCGGGCCAGCATGCCGTAAAACGTACGGCCATACCCAGCGGCAATTTCAAGCAACGGCGTTATGCGTTCTGGATGGCGGTTGACCAAATGCGCGCGTGCCGCCCAAAAAGCAGCAGCGGAAATCACCCAGGGTGAATTATCACGCTTGGCAACGGCTTCAAAATGTTTGGCAGCATCGCTGTATCGATGCATCCGCCACGATGCCATCGCCACCGTCCAATGCGCTTGCGGAAGGTAACGTCCTGATCGCTTCGCCGCTGGCCCCGCCCACTTGATTGCCCATTCGTCCCGACCGGCAGCAAAATATCCGCCACCCAAGCGGGCACGGGCCCAATCCATATCGACTGTTGAGAACAAGCGCCGAGCCTCAGTTGATTGAAGGGTCTGCTTAACCGCCTTCGTCCAACCTTTGCGAAGGTGCCAACGGATGCGGCGCTTTAGTTGTGCCGCTTGGCGACGTTGGCTGCTGCTCAGTCGTTTGCGGGGCGGTTTCGGCATGGCTTTCACAGACCCACCTGATATGCCCATGATGGCCCACCGATAGGGCGATTTTGGACCCCGCCAGCGCGCGGGCTTACGCCGCAACGCCAACTTATAGAGCTGTCTGGCGCGAGGATGGTCCGCATATTTAGCCATCCAATCTTTGAGTTCTTTATACTGAGAACGATATTTGGTGGGATGCAAATACCGTTGCGAAAGCACGTGCCCCATCAACAATGGATCGCCAAGCCGCTTGACCAACTTGTCCGCCCGCTTCCACTGCCCGGTTTCCTGGAGACTAAATATTTTTTGATAGAGTGCCGCATCGCTCGACGACAGCGGGGTGGGCAACGGCGGTTCTACCTGATCCGTAGCGTTCGCGTGAGCAAACAGACCCGGAGCAAACAAACTGAGGGCCACAAGGACCGTTATCGATTTGAGTAGACTGCGGATGACCATCAAAATAATTTAAGACCCCTAATCGTCCCGACCAAAGGTATATAATTCATTCACCGCGTTTGCTCAACCGCAGGGTCGGTGGATAACTTTTGCAAAGTTAGCCACGTTAAATTCGATTTCAATCAGATATCAACTTCGCCTTAATTGCCAACATGTCCCGCCACGCTTCGCGTTTTCTTGCTGGGGTACGCAGCAAGTAGGCCGGATGAAAGAGAGCCGTCGCTTGGATAGGGGCCGGCAATCGCGCCGTCGAATAGCTGAACCATTTTCCTCTTAAGCGGCCGACACCCTGGGTTTCTCCTAATAAAGATACCGCTGCTGGGCCACCGACAGTGACCAGAATATCCGGATCAATAATTTCAATCAGGCGCTCCACAAATGGCATACAAGCGGCAATTTCTTGGGTCGTGGGGCTGCGGTTTCCTGGGGGCCGCCAGAAAACAGTGTTGGAGATGTAAACATCTGAACGCTGGACATTGATCGAGGCCAACATCCGGTCTAGCAGCTTACCACTCGGACCAACGAAGGGAATACCTTGGCGGTCTTCTTCCGCTCCCGGCCCTTCGCCAATAAAAACAACGCGGGCGGCGTCACTGCCATCGCCGAAAACCAGATTGGTCGCAGTCTTCTTGAGCGGGCATCCGTCGAAACTTTCCAGCGCATCACGCAGTTCGGCAACTGTGTTCGCCGCGGCGGCGAGGGTATAGGCGCTCTGCACCGCCGCATCGCCATTGACTGATGGAACACTGGATGTGGATTGTTTCGCACCAGGTATCTGAGATGTCTCGACTTCTGGCACGACAGGCGCAGGTGGCTTTTCGGCGAACCTGTTTTGGGCATCCTCGCCAACCGTCTCATCAACGCCTGCTTCCAAGTGCCACGTGAGGACTGCTTCAAGGGAGAGAGATTCTTGTTGGTTCACGTCTTTGTTCACGTCGCTGGTGCCTATTTCGCCAAAGAATCTTGCGAGTTAGTTTTCTTGCGGCCCAACTCGGTGAGTTCCTTACCGTTTACGGTCGCATAGCCTTTTTGACGGAAATCGATGTGAAACGAATCGATCGGCGCACCCTGGGCATTGGTACTTTTTTTAGAGTGCTCAGCAAGTGCCAGCCAAACTTTTGCCGCCTCAGCTTTTTCCGGATGGTCCTCAGCCCATTTCAGCAACACTTCCAGACCCCGAATGGCGATGTTCATTTTGCCGGTGGCTTTGTATCTAGCGGCCCCGTTGGGAGTCATTGAACCGTCAAACGTCACCCCGGTCTCAGGCGCATCGAATTGGAGATGTAGGGCGATGATGCTGCCCGCTGTTTCCAGAAGGGGATGCATGTGCATACCAGCCGTAGTGCCCAGCAATATCGCGGAATTTCCACCGCCACCGCCGCTAAACAGACCAAGTAACATTTCTTGAATTTCGGCAACGGGCAGACGCGTGATCTTCAGACCAAAACTCGCGTCAATCGGCAGGAACGTCTTTTGATCGCCAACGGCATCGCGATATTTTAAATTCTTGTGCGCATATGAAAAAGAAACCGATCCTTCAACGTCATCCAAGTTGAGCCCGCCGTTGAGCGATAGCGTTGACACCGACCCCTTTGGTTGTTTCTGGCTGTCAGTAACGACAAAATTCTTTATCTGGCCCTTAAACGTCGCCGTGGGCGGTGGCCCGCTAGCTTTGATTTTTGTGGGCGTGGCGATGTCTTTTTTGACTAGAACCGATGGTGAAACCAAACGTTCCATAAGCGCTTGTATTCCAGCGGAATCGAAGTTGGCGATCTTTGTGTTGAAAAGTATTTTCTCAATCCGAACGCCTTGGTCGTCTCTGCCCTGGGCTTTGTTCTTCTTCCGACTGCCGGAGATCTCTGTCATTTCGAACGTGGACGGACCGTTGAATATACCGGGTTTACTTTCTTTCAATGAGACCTTGTTGATGATGCGGCCCACGTTGATCGTGATGTTTTCCCAGGGGTCGTTCATCCTTAGGTCAACGATTTCCATATCGACCTTTGAAAATGTCGAATGTTCTAAAACCCAGGTCAGGTTAAAACGCTTTTGCTCAAATTCCAGGGGGAATTCCTTATTGCTGCCTTTTCCTTTGAGGCGAATATTCTTCGGCAGCGTAACGGCAAGGTGATAGGCTGATGTAACATCTTCACCCTTCTTACCCTGCTTGGTTTCCAGGCTGACATCGGCCCTGAACGGCGGGAACAAAATATTGGAGCCATCATGGCGGTCAACACTGAGGCTGGGAATGATGACCAGAAATGTTCCAGCAACCTGTTTCAACACCCGAATCTTGCCTTTAAAATTGACCTTGTTGCCTTTGGTCGCCGTCGTTTCCAACATTTTTTTCATGGCCCGGCGCAGGCGTTCTTCTTCAGTCTTCGGTGGATCGAGTTGGGGCTCAGCCGCCTTTCTGGGAGGGGCTGGCATGGATTTAGCTATTTCCGAGGTTGGCAGAGAAGGAATCCCTTTTTTCTGTGGAACATCCGTCGGTGTCGGAGCCCCGGCCTTTCTCGCCATTTTTGACTTCGGTTTTTTAGGAGCAGGCTTGGAAGATTGATCTACGGTTTGACCAACAGGGTGATTCGGAGATTGGGCAGTGGGCTCTAAGCGTGGGGCAGGCTCGGGCTCAGACATATAGGTTGCTTCCAATTTGTCCAGCAGCGCTGCCGCTTTTACGCTCCCCTGCCCCGTCGCCAATAGCAGCCACTTTCTAGCCCTAAGGACATCCATTTGGTAAGCCGATTGCCACCCGGCATAAATCTTACCGAGACTTATTTGTGCCGCCAGATGGCCCTGTTTGGCAGCGGCCTCATACCATTTGACCGCATCCACGATGTTTGTCGGGACGCCTTGGCCTTTTTCAAACATGGTGCCGACTTGGTATTGGCCCTCCGGTTCCTTTTTTAGGGCAGCCTTCATGTTCCAGTGCCAGGCCATCGACTCATTTTGGAAAATTCCTTGGCCGGAAAGATACATTTTCGCCAGCAGAATTTGGGCCTTGGGGTTGCCTCTGTTCGCCATCAAGTCGGCGCGCTTAGCGGCTTTTACGAATTCCTGTTTAGCAACCAAGTCATGAACCGCTTTTACTGGGTCATCTTTTTTCTTCGCCATTTTGGCTTTAGGTTTTGGCGCACCCGTCGGGGCGGGGAACGCCGCCATGGCAGCCATCATTTTTGCCTGAGTTTTTGCGTCCGCCGGTTTGGCAGACGCTTTTAGCCAAGGGCGCTGTTCACAAATTTTTTCATCGCCGACCTTGGCGCTTTTTTGCGGAACCCATTTCCAAATCCGGTACCGTGCCTTGCCAGAATCGATCAGTGAAATTTCATCTGAGACCTTATTCTTAAGGCTCGATATGGTTTTCCTGAGTTTGCTGGCCTTTGCGCGCTCCAAGGACACATGAAGCCATTTATAAGATTCAATGAGATCTTTTGGCACCCCCCCGTCAGCGTCCGAGCCATTTTGATAATAGGTCGCCAAATAGTACATCGGCGCGACGTGCCCCTGGTTCGCAGATAAATGGAACCACTTGGCCGCTTCCTTCAGGTTTTGCGGAGCATTCTTCCCCCAGTGAAAGGCGTAGCCATAATTATATTGCGCGATCGCGTTTCCTTGAACCGCTGCCTTGCAATACCAGTACATGGCCTCGTCAGCATTTTTTTCAGCACCCCGACCATAAGCATAGGCCAAGCCCACCTTATATTGGGCGCGGGCATCATCAGCCTTCGCCTTTTTCATATTCTCAATAAATGCCGGGTCGGCCAAAGCGTCGCCAGGGCCAAGAATTGCCGCGCACGCCGCAACGATCATCACCGCAAATATTCGCCTAAATGCCATAACAAGAACCATAAATTTCCCCGCCCCATTGGAATGGGATTAAAATTATGTTCCATAGATTACGGCTAAATTGAAAGCGGTGCACCAAAAACAACCTTAATCGTCAAGTTTTTGACTGTTTTTTTGGCTGGACCTTGATGTGCCACAAGGCAGATTCTAGACTCACGCCTTATTATTAGATTAGGAGACCCCATGGAACGTGACTCAATGGAATTCGACGTGGTGATTGTCGGCGGTGGCCCCTCAGGCCTTTCGGCGGCAATTAGGTTGGCGCAACTTGGGTCCGAACAAGACCGAGAGATCTCTGTCTGTGTTGTCGAGAAAGGCAGCGAAATTGGCGCTCATATCCTGTCCGGTGCGGTGTTGGAGCCGCGGGCGCTCAATGAGCTTATTCCGGATTGGAAAGACCGCGGCGCGCCCCTTGATACCCCGGCAACAGATGATCGTTTCGTTATGCTAACGAAAAATAAAGCCGTCCGCCTGCTGACCCCACCACAAATGAACAACCATGGAAATTATATCATCAGCCTCGGTAATCTATGCCGCTGGTTGGCGGAACAAGCGGAGGCCCTGGGCGTTGAAATTTATCCCGGCTTCGCGGCGGCTGAAGTTCTGTACCATGACGACGGAAGTGTGAAGGGAATTGCGACCGGCGACATGGGACTTAACAAGGACGGCACGCCTGGGGATAATCATGAACCGGGCATGGAATTGCACGCCAAGTACACTTTGTTTTCGGAAGGCTGCCGCGGGTCACTAACTCAAACCTTGTTCGAAAAATTCAATCTTCGCCAGGACTGTGACCCACAAACCTATGGCCTCGGCATTAAGGAACTCTGGGAAGTTGAACCCGAAAAACATACTCCGGGGCAGATTCTTCATACCATTGGCTGGCCCCTGGACAGCAAGACTTACGGCGGGTCATTCCTGTATCATTTGGCTGACAATCAAGTCGCCGTTGGCTTCGTTGTGGGTCTTGATTATCAAAATCCCCACCTCAGCCCCTATGATGAAATGCAGCGCTTCAAAACCCATCCTGCTATTCGTACTATCTTCGAAGGCGGTCGCCGAATATCCTATGGCGCCCGAACCCTGAGCGAAGGTGGGTTTCAATCGATGCCGGGCTTGGTTTTCCCAGGCGGCGCGTTGATGGGCGATGGCGCCGGATTTCTGAACGTTGCCAAGATCAAAGGAACCCACACGGCGATGAAGTCCGGCATGCTTGCCGCGGAAGCCGCCTTCGAAGCCGTGGCGGCGGACCGGTCTTCTGATCAACTCGACAGCTATCCCCAGGCGGTCAAAGACTCTTGGATCTGGAACGAATTGTATCGGGTTCGAAACATTCGCCCGTCGTTTCGGTGGGGCATGTGGGGTGCCCTGGCTTATTCAGCCGTGGATACGTATTTATTTGGAGGTCGGGCCCCTTGGACAATGCGCCAGCATGCGGATCATTCAGCGCTCAAGAAAGCCAGTGAGTGTGAAAAGATCGACTACCCTAAACCCGACGGCGAAATTTCGTTCGATAAGCTTTCGTCGGTGTTTATCTCCAATACCAATCACGAGGAAAATCAGCCCTGCCACCTGACGCTTCGGGATGACGATGTGCCGCTACGGGTAAATTTGGCTGACTTCGATGGCCCGGAACAGCGGTTTTGTCCGGCAGGTGTTTACGAATTTGTAGAGGATGGCAATGAAAAGCAGTTGCAAATTAACAACCAGAATTGTCTCCACTGTAAAGCCTGCGACATTAAGGACCCGACGCAAAATATCGTTTGGACAACGCCAGAAGGCGGCGGCGGACCGAATTATCCCAATATGTAGCAAAATAATTCGGATTAGGGTGGCACGGAGTGGTTCATTTAAACTAATCTTACATTGTTCCTTGGTATTTTTTGTTCCTGGGTATTCTTTCGCTAATAGAAGGTCACCGTGCAGCTAAAATTTAATCGCCGAAATCAACAAAATTCCAGAATGTCATCCGGCATGCGTCGGGCTGCAGCAGTACTTCTAGTGCTCGCGCTCCCAACCGCGTGCGCGTCCGACCAAGTCGCCGAGACGGCACCACCTTCTGAGCCGGCAGTTTTAAGCCCAGGTCAGACTCTGTGGGGCAATTATATTGCCGGTCGTCACGCCCAAGCGATCCGCGACGACGTCGGCGCTGCTTTGTTCTTGGATGCGGCCTTAGAACAGGCCCCAAATAATCCACGCCTGTTGAACCGAGCCTTCGTTTATAATCTCGCGGAAGGCCATATGGAAAAGGCTGTGGGACTGGCCCGGCGTTTGATTAAAATTGATGAAAAATCATCAATTGCCAACTACACCCTCGCGGTTGAGGAAATTAAGCTAGGCCACTACAAAGAAGCAGAAGCTCGATTGTCGTCTCTGCAAGGAAAGAACCTCGACAGCTTTATCGTTCCATTGCTGAAAGCCTGGGCCTACGCAGGCCTTAAAGACAGAGATAAAGCCTTGGCCGCCCTGAAACCAGTCTCGGCGAAAATTGGCGAGGGAGCGATTTTTAAAATTCAGGTCGCGCTTGTAAACGAAGTGTTCGGCGCAACAAAAGAAGCTGAGGCCGCCTTTAAAGAGGCGACCAAGAATATGCGTCGCGTATCGTTCCGGATGGTTGAGCTTTTCGGATCCTTTTTAGAACGAAACGGAAAAACAGAAGACGCGAAAAAGTTTTATCAGAACTTCATGAAAGCGCGACCCAGGAATAATTTGGTCGCAAATTTACTGAAGCGTTTGGACACGGGTAAAAAGCCAATCGCAAATGTCCCTGACCCTGCGGCGGGCGCATCCGAATCGCTGTTCAATTTAGCTGGGTTGCTGCAAAACCAGCGGGTGATCGAATCCGCACTTATTTTCAGCCGACTTTCCCTGCATCTGCGCCCTAATTTCCCGGTTTTGCAGATTCAGATCGCGAATATCCTTGAACGCATGCGGCGCTACGAGAAAGCCAACGGAATTTATGCCGAGATTAATCCTAAATCCCAGTTTGCATGGTCGGTGCAAATGCAAATGGCTTCTAATCTGGATCGATTGGATAAAACCGACGATGCGGTAAAGCAGTTGCGCAAGATGACCACCCTGAGACCCAGCGACCCTGCACCGTCGATCGCACTTGGCGATATTCTTCGGTCGCGTGAACGCCATGTTGAAGCCATTGTCGCCTACGATCAGGCTTTGGTGAAAGTAAAAACCCCAGAGAACCGCCATTGGTCTTTGTTTTATGCGCGTGGGATTTCATTGGAACAATCGAAGCAGTGGCCCCGCGCGGAAGGTGATTTTTTGAAAGCCCTTGAACTCAACGCCGAACAGCCGCTGGTACTGAACTATTTAGGATATTCCTGGGTTGATCGTGGGCAAAACCTGGAACGGGCCCAGAAAATGATTGTGAAGGCTGTGGAACTGCGGCCAAGCGATGGCTATATCGCGGATAGTTTAGGATGGGTCTACTACAAAGTTGGCAAGTACGAACGCGCAGTGAAAGAACTTGACCGTGCCGTTGAACTGCTGCCGGCCGACCCCATTATCAACGATCATTTAGGTGACGCGTTTTGGCGTGTTGGTCGGTACCGGGAAGCCAAATTCCAATGGCAGCGCGTGCTCGGGCTAAATCCCAAACCCGAGCTTGAGGTGCAAATCAAGAACAAGCTGAAAGTGGGATTAAAAGACGCTGCCCAAGCCAAGGCTAAGGCCAAGGCCGCCAATGGGGGCTGATGGTTCAGTCACAGTCGCGGCCCCGGCTAAAGTTAACCTTTATCTTCATGTAACCGGGCGTCGTGACGACGGATATCATCTGTTGGATACCCTGGTCGTATTTCCCGGCTTGGGCGATGTCGTAACGGTTGGGCCATCGACTGAAATCACCCTCACCACCGAAGGACCTTTTGCGGATCAGATTCCGGCCGGCCCTGATAATCTCGTCCTCAAGGCAGCCTACCTGCTGGCCAATCATGCAGGAATCATTGAGGGCGCGAAAATCATCCTCGATAAAAATCTGCCGGTGGCATCAGGAATTGGCGGTGGCTCAGCGGACGCGGCAGCGACATTATCTGCCCTCTCAAAACTTTGGGGCCTTAGTTTAAGCGAAAACGACTTAGCTAAACTGGGCCTAACACTAGGCGCTGATGTTCCTATGTGCGTTAAGGGTCGGGCCTTATTTGTCGGCGGTATTGGCGAAGATTTCGCCGATGCGCCGAAGATGCCTGAGGCCGCGCTGGTCTTGGTCAATCCCTTGAAACCTGTTTCCACACCAGCAGTGTTTAAAGAACGGACAGGAGCCTTTAAGTCGGAGGGCCGATTCGAAGGGCCGGTCCGCGATGCGGCACATTTAGCCGAACTCCTCTCCACACGAACCAACGACTTGGCCGATGCCGCCCGGCGGTTGGAACCGCAGGTCGGAAACGTTCTCGATGAAGTGGCGTCCCTGCCGGGGGTTCTTCTGACCCGGATGTCGGGAAGTGGCGGCACGTGCTTCGGTCTTTTTCAAGGGATAGATTCGGCTGCTCAGGCGGCCAAAACCCTAGGTAAAGCCCAGCCAGGTTGGTGGGTGAAAGCGGCCCCTTTGGAATTCAATCCCGGAAATCCGTTCGCCGGGACTTAATGCGGTTATATGTGGTTGCAGGGGGACCCATTTCGCCTTATGTTTCGCCCCGCCGAAGGATATTGTTATACTGATTATCTCATTCGGCCTTTATGGGGCGTAGCCAAGTGGCCTAAGGCACCGGCTTTTGATGCCGGCATTCGGAGGTTCGAATCCTCCCGCCCCAGCCAATTTAAAATCACTCTAAATACAGCGTTTTTTAGCATTTTTCCCAGGTAGTATACTACCCGGAACCGCAGAAAACTGCGAAAACCCTAAAAACAGCTTTTTTTCTTCCTTAAAATCAAAGGCTTATAAAGCACCCAAATGGTGCTCGACTTGCTAGGTCTAGCAACTTTGTTCCAAAAAAAAGTTGCTAGAAAATTAGACCTGATAATTTTGCATGTTCATGATTTGTTCTGATTCTTGTAAACGTTATAACTTATTGATAATAAACAATTAATTTCATTTTATTGGATCACATAAAAATCAAAACTGTCATGTGCGAGTTTTCAAATTGGGGTAAAAAACGTATTTTTTGAACTGAAGTGCAAAGGCAGGATAATGGCGTGATTTGTTAGATAAAAAGCAGCTGCAGACAAGACATTTCACCCAAGGCATCAGTCCTGCTTAGGAATTCTCCACCTGACTAGCGTAATGTCTCCATGAGTCAGGTTTGAGAATTTTTCTGGCACCTTGGACTTGGCCTGCCCCCCTACAAGCAGGCATCATGACGAATAAGCGGACGTCTAATGTCCGCTCTTCCCTCTGTAAGCCGACATTAAATGGGATCATCGATGACCGCCAGAGTCATTTGACATGGCAGATTTCCTGGATTTCCTTACCTATTGGCTGAAGGATCATATACTTCAAACTGATATGGCCTATGTCCCTTATGTTCATGGGTTCGTTGATAAATTGGTTGAAAAGCCAGGTCCATGAGAGGATTAACTGCTACATGACTAAGGAAGACCGCAGGGAATTAGATCGTAGGTTTGATGTAGAACGTAGGCAGGACGAACGCCGTTCATACTACGCCCTAGGACGGCCTTTGATCAGCATACGCCCGAGATGCCTGATCGCCCGAAATTGGCACAATGCTGATAAAACCCACAGCCAAACTTTTAGAAAGCCCGATGACATCAGGCGGTTCTTTCAGTGTCTTCAATAAACGTTACAGATTTATGATAGAAGCCCCGCTATTACTGCATGGCTGGTGAACGAATATAGAGCTACCGTTATACTGTAATAAGCTTATATCTCCGTCATCGTTAATCACTATTTTACGGAGAAAGCCATGAGCACTTTAATGAAAGAAGAAACAAAAAATAACAAAGACCACATCGAAGATATACTTGTTAGCCAAGATAATATTGTCGTTGCACCAATCGCTACCGAAGCAGCGAATGAAGATGTACCGACAAACACCTTTGCTAGAATTTTATGGTCCTGGACTGAAACCTCATACAAAGCTTGGGTTAAATCTGGTAAAATAGAAAGCTTCTAATTACTTCGACGATTTTATTTCTCGGGAGATGGCTTCGTTCATTTCCAGCGCAATACTCTTCCGAGCGTTACGCTTAAAAGCCACGTTCTCACCGTCCTCAGAAACTTCAATCCAATATTCCCTATTGGGATATTTCCCAGTCAGATAAAGGTCTGCTTAGGGTTAGGTTCGGAAGTTTTCGCCGGTGTCATTGCACGTCCGCTCCACCCCCTAAAACCGGAAGTCGATTTGGACAAACTGAATTTTGCGCCAATAATGTCTGCTCAACTCCCACATAGCTGACATTAAATGGGGTTGTCGCTAACAGCCGCTGAAAGCCATAAGCAGAAATAACGAGCGCTTCAAATATCAAGAATTGGACCATCGGGACACCTGGCCTCCAATGATCACTGTAACGGTGCGTTGGAGGTGCGAACTGGACTCTTGAGAAACCCTATGAGGTCCGCAATATCCTGCGCAGCTATGGTCCAACGCGGCATCTCCCTATCAAGCTGTTCTCCACTGGGGTCAACGCCCTTGGTGATGGCCCGCTGTAGAGAGGTATCATCGTAGCTTTCATGCTCCCCATGGCCATCCTCATTCAAACTGTCATCGTGTCCCTTGAACAATGCAGCCGCGGTTAGCGGAGGAGCGACTGTCCAGAAATTCGGCATGAGTCGTCGACCTTGTCGGTCAGCACCATGACAGGTGACGCAACCGCCGCCATGCATCTGCATATGCATACCGCCACCGTTTGCGCTTATCTGTATGCCTGAGGAACTTGTGCCGGTAAAATAAATTCGCTCGCCATTTGTCTGAAACTCAACTGGCCAGTTTTTACGATCCCAGTTATCTCCAAAGCCAAATGAAGGCCCTCTTCCATAGACGGCTACAATTACAATCAAAAGAACGCCGCTTAACACAGCAAGTATCTTGTTTCGTGACATTGATAACCTTGCCTTGCAAATAAGAAAAGTGATAAAAAATGCAAAATAGAGTTGCGCGCAGTTATTATCATATCAGTTGCTCGTGATGCCAACAATCAACAATCAGAATGTTCGCTCCGGGTCAACTTCGGAAGTTTTAAGCCGCCTCTGACTTGGTCTGCTTTACCCCCTATAAGCGGACTAAAACATAAAACTTAGAATTTACACCCCTGTCTACAAGATCAGCGTTTAGTGGCCTTTTTTTTCTTCGATGCAGGGCCGAACAGACACTTATATGTATACGGATCGTAGCACCT